>DAHUXT010000229.1 GCA_027307065.1 Ktedonobacteria bacterium | reverse complement strand
ATGCGGATAGCTTGTCAATATCCCCGGAGAGGAAATACCCCAAATGATCGGACATGGAGTCATGCGCGGCGGAGGCGGCGGACGCTTGAACCGGTTGTCGCAATATCAGAATGAGCAGCCGACGCGCAAGGCTGACCTCAAAACAATGCGGCGCGTCGCGGCGTCGTTCAAGCCGTATCGCAACGAAGTTGGCATCGTACTGGCGGCGATCGTGCTGGTGGGCGCGCTCGGCATCGTCAACCCCTACATGCTCAAGTTCGCCATCTCGATTGGCTTCGCGCGTCAGAACTTTAGACTACTCGCGCTGTTCGTCGGTGTCATGATCGCCACGCCGATCATCACCGGGCTGATCGGCATCGGGCAAACGTGGCTCAACACGCGCATTGGCCAGAGCGTCATGCGCGACCTGCGCAACCAGCTCTATGGCCACCTGCAACGAATGCCGCTGAAGTTCTTTACCGACACCCGCACCGGCGAGATACAGTCGCGCCTCTCGAACGACATCGGCGGCGTGCAGTCCGTCGTCACCGACACCGCAACGTCGGTTGTCTCGAATGTCACCGTCGCGCTCTCCACCATCATTGGCATGATCTTTCTCGACTGGCGGCTGACACTGCTCTCGCTGGGACTGCTGCCGCTCTTCCTGTGGATGACCTACCGCATCGGCAACGTGCGCCGCGCCATCAGCAAAGACACGCAAATCTCGCTGGCGGAGCTCTCGGCGATGGTGGAGGAGACGCTTTCGGTAAGCGGCGTGTTGCTCACCAAGACGTTTGGTCGCCAGAAGCAGGAAATCGAACGGTTCGGCAAAGAGAATCAGAAGCTGGTTGGGCTGCAGATTCGCCAGCAGATGATTGGCCGCTGGTTTATGATGCTGATCTCGACGTTCTTCTCGATTACCCCGGCGCTGGTCTATCTGCTGCTGGGTTATCTGGCGTTTGGCCCCGGCCACCATACCAGTCCACAAGACACGGGCGAACTGGTCGGCACGCTCGTCGCCTTCACGACGCTGCAAAGCCGTCTGTTCTTCCCGATTGGCCAGTTGCTCAGCGTGCAGGTCGAGATTCAAGGCGCGCTAGCGCTCTTCGAGCGGGTCTACGAATACCTCGATATGCCGCACGAGATCGCTGATCGGCCCGGCGCGCTGACTCTCTCGCCCGCGACGGTGCGGGGCGAGGTGGCGATGGATCATGTGACGTTCCGCTACCGGCCCGATATCGAGCGGCCCGCGCTGGATGACATCTCGTTTGATGTGCAGCCGGGACAATTGACCGCGCTGGTGGGGCCGAGCGGCGCAGGCAAGACGACCATCACCTATCTCGTGCCGCGCCTGTATGATGTCAACGGCGGCGCGGTGACCATCGACGGCCACGACGTACGCGATGTGACGCTGGAAAGCCTGGGCGAGGTCATCGGAGTAGTGACGCAGGAGACGTACCTCTTCCACACAACCATCCGCGAGAATTTGCGCTATGCCAAGCCCGACGCCAACGACGAAGACCTGGAGCGCGCGGCACAGGCGGCGGCCATCCACGAGCGCATCATGGAGTTGCCCGAAAAGTATGATACCGTCGTCGGCGAGCGCGGCTACAAGCTCTCCGGCGGGGAGAAGCAGCGCATCGCCATCGCGCGCGTCATCCTGAAGGACCCGCGCATATTGATTCTGGATGAGGCGACCAGCGCGCTGGACACGCACTCCGAGCGGCTGATTCAGGCGGCGCTGGAGCGGCTGATGGAGAATCGCACGACCATCGCGATTGCCCACCGGCTCTCGACCATTCTCGCCGCCGACCAGATTCTGGTGGTGGATGGCGGGCGCATCGTCGAGCGTGGCACCCACGCCGAGCTGCTGGAGCGCGACGGACTGTATGCGCGGCTCTATCGCGAGCAGTTCCGTGACGCCTCCGACGTGGAGGAAGAGGCGCTGGCAGGGCTCTCGTAGAGCAGCAGTTCACAGATTCCGCCGAGATGCTGGCAATGAAGGAGCCTACCAGACAACTACTCTGATAGGCTCATTGGCGATGTCATCGGTTGCCGGCGCGTCACTATACTCCGCGGGTGGCCCAGGCGGTAAGGACCAGCGCCGCCAGCGCGATCAGCAGCGGCCATCCGAGCCACCACGTGAGCGGTGGGTGCTCGTCTCCCACGCGCATGCGTCCGCGCACCGCGTCCCAGGCGCCGATACCAGCCGCGATCAGCAGCAGTCCGACAACCCAGAGAATCGCCAGGGCAGCGCCCGTTGGCGCCGTGGTGAAGAACGGCACCACAAAAACGGCGATGAATAAGCCAGCCGCCGCCACTAGCTGCATCGCCTCGCCGAGTCGGAAGCAGAAGAGGTCGCGTCCAGTCAGTTCCAATAGTTCGTCGGGGGTAGCGTCTTCGGCGTCTTGCGGCTCGCGCAGCGCGGTAATGCGCGCCAGCACCGGCAGCACGCAGACGAAGGCAGCGGCCGCCAGCACGCGCGCGATATTCAGGATGGCCGACGGCGCCTGGGTGGGCGCGTTGGCGATCACAAGCGTGTTGAATTGCTGGGCAACCGCCGTGAGTGAGAGGGTAAGCGACAGCGCGGCCCCCACCACCAGACGCGCCCCCCGGTCTGCGGCGACACGAGTAAGCGCGGTCGGCGTGAGCCAGCCAACGAAGAGCCGCGCCAGCGGCAGCACCAGCAGCAACGCGCCTTCAACCGCGAGATCGCCCTTGAGGCCGATCAGCGTCACCAGCGGATTGCCGGGAACAGGCAACAACACAAGCGCCAGCGCGGGCGCAAGAATCGCCACGGCGCTGCTGAGCGTCAGCCCAAGCTCGCTCACGCCATCGGGTACGTTTGTCTCGCCTTGCCAGCTCTCGCGCAGTTCGGTGAGAGCAGCGGCAGGCGAGGGAGCCTTCGCATCACCGAGCGCGGTCCGCGCCACATTGCGTACAATCAGCAGCGCCACGCCCGCGACCGCCGCCACCAGTAATCCCGGATAAATCAGCACCGCCAGCGCAAAACTCAACACCCCGTTCATGGGCGAACATCCTCCTCGGAGCCGTCTATTATTGCACCTGGCCGCGCTTTTCGGCGTTGCGCGTGCCCTGTTTTGTCGTCTTGCCAGCCGCGCCCGACCCTTTGGGAGTCGCCGCCTTAGGCTTCTCGATCACACCGTTGGCTGGAGCCTCATCCTGAGATGAGTTCGAGGCGTCGTCGGCGTCGTCGGCGTCGTCGGGCGGAGTCGTATCATCGGGGCCACTGTCGTCGTCGTCCTCATCTTCATCATCTACTGATGTTTCGCCGAAATCGTCGTCTTCGTCGATGCCACCGATGAGTTGCTTGCCCGCGACCTGGGTCCACTGTGAGGTGAACGCGGGCGCGAAGTCGAACCATACGGCGGCAGGCTCATCCAACGCATCGTCCTCCATCCCGGTCAGCAGCGTGTCGCTCGTCGTTTCGAGTGTCACCGGTGTGCGACGAACGCCCCAGCGCAGCAACGCGATGACGATTCCCAGCACCAGCGCGGCAAGCCAGAAAATGCCCGGCTGCCACTCGCCTTTGCTGGTGGCGTAGCCGAATGGCACGTCTCGCAGCACGCCGCTGGTGCCGCCGACGAAGTCTAATTGATCGACGGCAAAGACGACGCCAAAATTCAGGAAGACCTGCGGGAAGATGCCGAGCGCCATCCCCGCCAACGCGAGCACCGTTCCGGGTAGCTCTAGCAACTCGGAGGGCGATGATGGGCGTTTCGTGGCGGGGATATCGTCTGTGGCGTCATCAGGGTTCGCTTTGAAGGCGAGCACCGTCGCCCGAATCAGTGCCACCGCGAAGAGTATGTCTCCCAGCCAGGCGAGGCCGAGCAGCGGAATGCCGAGTTTCGTGCCGGAGAGTGTGCCAGCGGTGATCAGATGGCGAGCGGCGAAACCGCCAAATAGCGGAACACCAAGTGCCGTCGCCGCGCCAATGCACCAGGCAAACAGGTTCAGCGGGCGTGACGCCACCCCAAACGGCACTGGACCTGCGCCCACTGGCTCGTCATCGGCGGTGAGAATGCCGCCCGAGATGAGCGCCGCCGTCATCGCGCCGACACCGATTACGCCAGTCGCCAATAGCATCACCATGCCGACGACCGAGACCGTCTGCGACGCGCCAAGCGCCAACAATGCCCAGCCCACCTGCGCAGTCGCCAGCAATGCGACGAGCGTCCGTCCATCGCGGCGCCCAAGCGCCAGCAGCCCGCTAATGGAGATGGTCAGCGCGCCAAGCACCGCGAGCGCAATGCCGCCCGTAATCGGCGGCGTCACCTGGCCAATTTCCGGCCAGAGTCCGTGCGCGGAACGGAGTGCGCCCCAGGCACGCGCGCCCACGAACGCAACAACTGGCAGTACCATCAACACGAGCGCCGCGAACCCCGATGGAGTGGCGAAGGCGGCCCGCCGTCGCACCCATGCCACGAAGGGGTAGCCACCACCCGCGGCGGACAACGTCACGGCCAGTGCGAATATCTGCCAGGGCTGTACCGCGGGATGGCCGGTCAGCCCGAAGAGGGTATGATCCTTGGTGGGAATGGCGATGAGCACCAGCATCAGCATGGTCAGCACTGGGCCAACCAGGGCAATTGCCAGCCCGAGATAGTCGAGTTCGCCGCTCTGGGCTCCCTGCTCGCCGAGCAGCCACGCCAGCGCCACCAGCAGAACCCACACAAGGCCGAGCCAAAGCAGGTTATCTGAGAAGACAAGTTGCAGCGCCACCGCTTCGAGGCCAAGCACCAGTCCCAGTTCAGGCAGCAACCGCCCCGCCGAATTCTCTGACCGGCCGGCATCCATCCAGACGATCCAGAGCAGCAGCGGCATGATGAGCGCGGCAATTCCCCAGCCGCCAAAGACCGCGAGGCCATCCGCTCGGAAAAGGGGCGCGAAGGGCGAGGCGCTCGTGCCCGCGAAGGCAAAGCGGAGCGGCGTGGGGAACGCGAGGTCCGATGCGAGCAGAATCAGCCCGATTATCGGCACGGCGGCCGTCAGCAGCGCGACAGCCATCGCAACGAGCGCAGCTACGCGGACCGCTGAGAAGCGGGAAAGAATGCCAAAGATAATGGCAATGACGGCCGGTGCAAGCGTCATCAGACCGAAAAGCAGTGTAAGCGACACGGGCCGTGGCCTCCCTTTTGCCGAGCGGCAAATAGCGTCTGCGCCTCACGATCATGCGCGAAAAACATTCGTTACCGTGGCCTGAAATCCGTATTCAGGCAGGCGAAGGCGCACTCAGGGAGTATAACATGGCTCGCCTAGCGACACAACAAACGCCGATTTCGCCAGCAATTTCGGGCTACAGGCGGCGGTAAACTGTGGCGGACAACGGCAGCATACGCATTAGCACACGCGACGGCGTGCCGCCGCCACGGGCGTCGTTACACCTGCCGCACCTGCCGAGAAGCTACCTGAGAGAATTTCGATGCTCCCCGGCGTATATATTGCTGGACCGCACAACTCGCGTGAATCCTGCTCCGCGGAGCGGCGGCAGACGGGGAAGGAGTCCATATGTCGCTTCCATCTTCTGACCTTCCGATACGCGCCACGACAGATACGCCCTCACGCCAGGGTGTGTTTCTGACGTTCAGCGTTCTCTGCGCATCCTTAGCGGTTGTGGCAGGCGCGCTCTGGCCACTGATCATGGTGGTAGTGGCGCGGGCTGTTCGGCCTCCCGAGCTCGACGGCCCAACTTTTTATCGCGGTGACATCGCAGCACTGTTGTACCCCGCCAGGGTGAGGATGGCGATCATCACTGGCGCCAGTTTTCTCGTGATACTTGCGCTCGCGGTGGTGGCGATTCTGCTGGGACGCCGGGTGGCCCGTCTAGCGTCGCCGCAGCGGCTCGAACTGATCGAGCGCTTGGCAGTCGGCAGCCTTCTCGGTGGGCTTCTGAGTGGGATCATCGTGTACCTTGCGAACGTGCGTCCTGTGCTGCCAACAATTGCGGTGTCTCTGGCGCTCGTCTCATTCGCGGCCGTGGGGATTATGACCAGCTTTATCCTCAGCAGTATCGTCCCGCGCCGCGCGCAGGGTGTCCAGAGCGGCGCGGCCGTACCAGTATGGACGCGCCATTACTGGACACGCCTTACCGTCGTGGTCTCGCTGCT
>DAHUXT010000228.1 GCA_027307065.1 Ktedonobacteria bacterium | reverse complement strand
CGAGCACCTCGACGGCGCGGCATGCCATCACCACGCCGCTTGCGCCGCTGATGCCCACGATCAACGGTGGCTGTGTGGACGCCTCTCTTGCCACCTTCTCTGCCATTACCCCATCCCTCTGCATGGTCTTTGGTGGACCTGAATCCGCGCTGCCCGGTTTCATTGGCGGTGTATGGCTCCGCCCCGCAGCCCCGCATCACACTGTACCGCATCGCGCGTCCGCATGCCAGCCAGCACGCGTTGCTATGACGCGCTTCCCCCTGCTACCAATGGCCTGTCGCGGTTGTCCCTGCGAACGCGCGGCACTATACTGGCGAGGTAGCCGCAGATGCAAAAGGAGCGCACACATGAATGACCGCCCACAGCCAGGAAGCCGCTATAGAGCTGCCCGTCGCGAGGATCGCGTGGTATCGTCGTCCACAGAAGCCGAACGCTCGTCCGCCGCATGGACCGCGCGGCAGAGTATCCTGCGAATTGTGCCGATGGCGCTTGGTGTTGCGGCGGGTGTCTTGCTGGTCTTTATCGGCTTCACGCTCTTTTCGGGACGTTCCAGCGCCGTGAAGAGCCCTTCAGTGGACCCAGTTGCGCGCCAACTGTGCGGCGACCTTACCGCGCAGCAGTACGATGACCTGTACGGACTGCTCGCTTCGTCAGAGCAGTCGCTTGGCCCTAAAGATCAGTTCATCGCCAGCCAGCGTCAACTCGATGCCCAACTTGGCACGGCACGCTCGTGTACCTATCAGGTGAGTGGGCAGGATGCCACTGGCGCAACCCTCACCCTGCACCTCGCGCGCGGCACATCGTCCGCTGCCCCCGCGCCGGTGCGCCTCACCCTACAGATCGGCGTGTGGCGTATCGCCGACTTTGATTCGTCGCTCGTGGTCGCGCCGCGTCGTCAGTTCAGCCGCATGGAATCGTGATTCACAGGCGACTGATCCTCGCCAGAATCGTCGTCGCCGTGGTTGCCTTCGTTCCGGTGTTCCAGCGTCGCCATCTCATCGCGCAGTCCCTTGATTCCAGCGGTGAGTCTGGCGGACAGCGAGGTAATTTCCAGCAGTTCTTGCTTCGTGTCGTCCTCGCATCCAAGACAGGTAGCGATGAGATACGACAGATCGGTGGCGTCTTCCGGTACGGCAATCGAGCGTTCTTCGCTCCCCAGGAGCGCCAGCACCGCGCGCAGATAACTTGCCAGCGCCTCATTTGCCTCCGCGGCCAGTTGCGGCAAGTCGCAGCTAGCGTCGACAGGCTCGTCGTCCAGTGGCTCGACCACACCAGTTACGTAGAGGTGGCCCGCCTGGCGCTCTTCCAGAATGCGGAAGCGCTGCGTGCCCAGGGTCAAAAGATTGTAGCGTCCATCGGGCAGACGCTCGTAGTCTATGATGCGGGCGAATGTGCCGACTCTCGCGGGAATCTCGTGGCCCTGCGAGCTGCCTGGCATCGCCAGCACAATGCCAATGGGCAGATTCGTGTCGAGACAATCGCTGGTCATGCGCCGGTAGCGCGGTTCGAAGATATGCAGCGGCAGCGCCATCCCCGGAAAGAACACAACGTGGAGCGGAAACAATGGTATTTCCAGCGATGTGCTGGCCACATTGGCCTCCTTTCGCCGTCGCTTGGGCATGGCAAGGGCAAGATCCCAGGGTGTCGCGTGTTATTGCATTTTTTGATCACAGAGAATATGTCATGATGAGGATAACTCTACTGCATACAATAGGACTGTACTATGCTGTTAGGCAAACGGGCCAGATTCATTCTCACCAGGAGGCGGCGAAATGCGTGGCGTCTATGGCAATCGACAGGCGCAGTTGCGTCTGGAACGCGCGGTGCAAGGCGACGGTATTAGCCATGCCTGGCTTTTCACCGGCCCAGCGGAGATTGGCAAGACGGCGCTCGCCCTCGAATTTGCCAAGCTGCTGCAATGCACCGGACGCGATCCCGCCAGTGGCGAGCCGTGCGGCGAATGCCTCTCGTGCCGCAAGGTTTCCCACGGCACGCATCCAGATGTCACGGTGATCGAGCCCAAAAAAGGCGAACGAACGCTGAAGGTCGAAGCTGTGCGCGACATGATTCGGCTGGCGAGCCTAACGCCGACCGAGGGCCGTTGGCGCATCTTCGTGCTTCCCGATATCGAGCGCATGGCGTTGGCGGGCGCAAATGCGTTATTGAAAACGCTCGAAGAGCCCTCACCTCAGGTGATCTTGCTGCTGACGAGCTCCGAGCCGGAGGTGATTCTGCCCACGGTGCTCTCGCGCTGTCAGGTGGTGCCGATGCTTCCTCTTTCGCCCGACGAGGTCTCCGCGGCGCTGGCCGAGCGATGGCAAATGCCTGCCGACGAGGCGAAAACGCTCGCGGGGCTGGCGAATGGCCGCCTTGGCTGGGCGGTTCGCGCCGCCGAGAATCCCGAACTTGTGGAGCAGCGCACGCATGAATTAGACGAGATCGCTAGCCTGGCGACTGCTTCGCGCGATGAGCGGCTGCGGCGGGCGGGCGCATTGGGCAAAGATGTAGAGTCGGCACGGCGCGTGCTGGAATTGTGGGCGCTTTGGTGGCGCGATGTCGTGCTGGCGGCGGGCGGCGCGAGCCACCTGGTGATGGCAGGCGAGTTGCGCGCGCGCGCTGAGCGCCTGGGACACCGTATCGGTCTGAATTCGTCGCAGACCTTTCTGCGGGCGCTGCTCGACGCCCAACTGGCACTGGAGGCGAATGCGAATCCCCGGCTGACGCTGGAGGTATTGGCGCTTGACCTGCCCACATCATGAGGAGGCCAGACGGTGAACCTGAATAACTACACCGAGAAGGCGCGTGAAGCCATCGTCAGCGCGCAGCAAATTGCCGAGGACCACTCCCACTCGCAGGTTGAGCCGGAGCATCTGCTGCTTGCCCTGATACGCCAGCAGGAGGGCGTTGCGCCGCGCATCTTCGAGCGGCTTTCTCTGCCGCCCACGACCATTGCGAGCGAAATGGAGCGCGCGCTGGCGGCTTTCCCGGTGGTCAGCGGGTCGACATCTCAGGTCACGGTTGCCACGCGGCTGCGGCAGGTGCTCGAACGCGCCCAGGATGAGATGCGTGCGCTCAAAGATGAGTATCTCTCCACCGAGCATATGTTGCTGGCGATGGCGCAGCCAAAGGTCGGGGGAGCCATCCAGCGCGTCTTTACCGGTCACAACATCACACACGATGCGATTGCGCAGGCGCTCGTCGCGGTGCGGGGACATCAGCGGGTAACTACCGCCACGCCCGAAGCCACCTATGAGGCGCTGACCAAATATGGTCACGATCTGACGAAGGCGGCACGCGATGGGCGGCTCGATCCGGTGATCGGGCGCGACGAGGAAATCCGCCGCACCATCCAAGTGCTCTCGCGCCGCACCAAGAACAATCCGGTGCTGATTGGCGAACCGGGCGTTGGCAAGACGGCGATCGTCGAGGGTCTGGCGCAGCGCATTGCTCGCGGCGACGTACCTGAAGCGCTCAAAGAGAAGCGGCTGGTCACGCTCGATATCGGCGCACTGGTGGCTGGCGCGAAGTATCGCGGCGAGTTCGAGGAGCGGCTGAAAGCGGTATTGCGCGAGGTGCAGGAGTCCAACGGCGAGATCATCCTCTTCATCGACGAGTTGCATACCGTCGTGGGCGCGGGCGCTGCCGAGGGCGCGGTCGATGCCGCCAACATGCTGAAGCCGATGCTGGCGCGTGGCGAGTTGCACATGATCGGCGCGACGACGCTCGACGAGTATCGCAAGCATATCGAGAAAGATGCCGCGCTCGAACGCCGCTTCCAGCCGGTCTACGTCGGCGAGCCGAACGTGGAAGACACCATCTCGATTCTGCGTGGACTGCGCGACCGCTACGAGCAGCATCACAAGGTGCGCATCAAGGATAGCGCGCTCATTGCCGCAGCCATCCTCAGTCACCGCTACATTGGCGACCGTTTTCTGCCCGACAAGGCGATTGATCTGGTAGACGAAGCCGCCTCGAAGATTCGCATGGAGGCGACCAGCATGCCCGCCGAGCTGGACGAGGCCAACCGCCGCATCATGCAATTGGAGATCGAGCGCGAGGGGCTGCGCAAAGAGAAAGACGCCGCCTCGAAAGCGCGTCTGCAGGTCATCGAACGCGACCTGGCCAACCAGAAAGAGCAGGCGACGCAACTACGAGCGCGCTGGCAGCGCGAAGTCGAGGAGTTGAATCGTGTCGGCAAGCTGCAGGAGCAACTCGACACGACACGTACCCAGTTCGAGCGCGCGCAGACCACTTATGACTGGGGCGCGGCGGCGGAGCTGAAATATCGGGTGCAGGAATTGGAGCAGCAGATCGCCAGCGCTATCCAGGCGCAGGAGGCGCATCGCGAAGATGGCCACAAACTGGTGCGCGAGGAGGTCAGCGAGGAAGACATCGCCGAGGTGGTGAGCAAGTGGACGGGCATCCCGGTCACACGACTGATGCAGGGCGAAATCGAGAAGCTGGTGCATACCGAGGAGAACCTGCGCCAGCGTGTCGTCGGACAGGATCGCGCCCTGGCCGCTGTCGCCAACACCGTGCGCGCCGCCCGCGCTGGTCTACAGGATCCCAACCGGCCGCTCGGCAGCTTTCTCTTTCTGGGGCCGACAGGCGTTGGCAAGACCGAGACGGCCCGCGCCCTCGCCGAATTCCTCTTCGACGACGAGCACGCGATGGTGCGCATCGACATGTCAGAGTATCAGGAACGCCACACCGTGAGCCGTCTGATCGGCGCGCCTCCCGGCTACGTTGGCTATGAGGAGGCGGGCCAGTTGACGGAGGCGGTGCGGCGGCGACCCTACCAGGTCGTGCTGTTCGACGAGATCGAAAAGGCGCATCCCGATGTATTCAACGTGCTGTTGCAGGTGCTCGACGACGGCCGGCTGACCGACGGCCAGGGCCGCACCGTCGACTTCCGCAACACGCTGATCGTGTTGACCTCGAATCTCGGCAGCCAGTATATCGTGGAGCAGGGGCTTTCACGCGACGCGATCGAGCAGCGAGTGATGACCGCGGTGCGCGAGAGCTTCCGCCCGGAGTTGCTGAACCGTATCGACGAGGTCGTAATCTTCGAGCCGCTTGGCCGCGAGCAGATTGCGCAAATCGTCGAGATTCAGTTGCGTGACCTGCGCAAACGGTTGGCCGAGCGCGGCATGACGCTGGAGTTGACGCGCGCCGCGCGGCAACGGCTCGCCGACATCGGGTTTGATCCTGTCTTTGGGGCGCGACCACTGCGCCGGGCGATTCAGCAGCGGATTGTGCAGCCGCTGGCAGTGCGCATGCTTTCGGGCGACTTCCACGACGGCGACGCGATTTTGGTCGACGCCGATGGTGACGGATTTGCTTTTCGGCGCGCATCGCCTCCACCGGTGAGCGGTGAGTAGTTCATCCGGCATGAACGCGGCACAGTCGCACGCCATGTATCGGCGTTGCCATCGGAACGCTGAGCGCATTGCTGACTGTGAGCTTGCCGCTCTCATCATGGTGCTCAGATCTATGCGCTTCCTCTTGACGCCGGTCAATTATGTGTATATACTCCTAATAGCGACGCGTATCCTTTAGGAGGCATGATGACTGGTCCCGATATCTCGAAGGCTGAAGCGCAGGTGTGTGTTTGTTACAACACGCGCAAGGCCGCCCGTGCCATTACGCGGCTGTATGATGACATGCTGCGGCCAACGGGACTGCGCGCGACTCAGTTAACCGTCTTGATGGTCATCGATGCGATGGGCGACCCCTCGATCACCGAACTGGCTGAGCAGTTGGTGATGGACAGGACAACGCTCGCGCGCGACCTGCGGCCGATGGAGGCGGCTGGCTGGGTTGCGGTCACTCCTGGAGAAGATCGCCGTACGCGCATTGTGCGGCTGACATCAGCCGGTCGTGTTGCCCTGAGAGATGCGTTGCCACGCTGGCGCGCAGCACAGGCAGCCCTGGTGGATAGTGGCATCGGGGAAGGCATGTGGACGCGTTTGCGCGGTGACCTGGAGCGCCTGGTGACTCTGGCCCAGCGCTAACCGCGAGCAACCCATGATCGTTGAAGCGTATGTTTCGTCTGAACCGGACAAAAAGGTGTATATGCACGTTTCTTGTGGGGCGCTCAAAGCCACTGATGCGAGTGTCCACCTTGTCAGCACTCTTTG
>DAHUXT010000227.1 GCA_027307065.1 Ktedonobacteria bacterium | reverse complement strand
AAGTGGCGCTCGATGCAGGAGCAGTTCGAGGCGGGCGTGATCATCGAGGCGCCCGTCATCGACCACAACAAGGGCGGCCTTATCGTCGACTGCGGCATCCGCGGCTTCGTCCCCATCAGCCAGATTCTCAATCTCAAGCGGGAAGACAATGCCGACAACGTCGAGACCCAGCAGAAACTGCAGTCGATGGTGGGCCGCAAACTCCAGCTCAAGATCATCGAGATCAACCGCAACCGCAACCGGCTGATTCTCTCGGAGCGGCTCGCGGTGCAGGAGTGGCGCGCGCGGCGGCGTGAAGAACTCTTGAACGAGCTTGAGGTGGGCGAGGTACGCCAGGGCACGGTCAGCAATCTGGCCAACTTTGGCGCGTTCGTCGATCTGGGCGGCGCCGACGGGCTGGTGCATATTAGCCAACTGGCCTGGAGCCGTGTCAACCATCCCAGCGAGGTGCTCAAAGTCGGCCAGAAGGTCGAGGTGCAGGTGCTCTCGGTGGACAAAGAGAAGAAGAAAATCGCTCTTTCCATCAAGCGCGCCGAGGTCGACCCATGGACGACGGTCGAGAGCCGCTACACGGTCGGGCAGACGGTCACCGGCACGATCACCAAGATTGCGCCGTTTGGCGCCTTCGCCCGTATCGAGGATGGCGTCGAGGGCCTGATTCACCTCTCCGAGTTGCCGAGCGGGGTCTCTGATCCCAAGCAGGTGCTGCATGAGGGTGAAGAGGTGACGGTGCGCATCCTGCGGATCGATCCGGAGCGCCGCCGCCTGGGCCTCTCGATGCGCCAGGCCGGTGACGAGGCTCCCGCCGACGAGGCAGGCGCCCAGGCACAGACACAGGGGTCAGCAGAGGGCGCTCCCGCTGCCACCGCTGGCGATGCGGCAGAGAGCACGTCCGCGAGCCCTGCGGCGGAGGCAACGGCTGCCACGGAGGAGGCCGCAACGGCTCCCCGCCCACGCCCGCAGCCTGCCCGCAGTGAGGAGCCGCCGACCACGGCGATGGCGGCTGCCTTTGCCGCGGCAACCCGGCGCGATCAGGCGCCCGAAGCGCCTACGTCCGAAGCGCCTACGTCCGAAGCGCCTGCTCCTGAGACGACTGCCCCTGAGGCGGCTGCAGAGACGCTAGCGCCCGAGACGCCCACGCCAGAAACGCCGTCCGATGCGGTACCGCCGGACGCTGCCGAGGTTGAGGTCGCTCAGGCTACCGACGAATCGGCTGCATTGGACGACTCCATTACGCCGCCGACGGATGCGCCTGCCACGGAAGAATCAGCTCCCGTGGAGGCTGCCGCCGCTGAGGGCACGACGACCGCTGATGCTCCCGCTGAGGGTGCCACGGACGCCGAGTCCACGGACGCAGCCGCGACTGCTGAGGCTACCCCGGAGGAGTAATCGCGTCATGCTGGAGCGGGCATCCAATCCAGCGATGAAGCGAACAACGCTGGACCGCTACTGCATTCGTTGCAGCGGCGGTCTGGCTGTTTTTCCGAAGGTGGTGGCACGTCAGATGCGCTGGTGAATTTTTGGTGCTCGTAGTACAAGCGAGATTGGCCGCGGCCGCTGGTGCTATATGAGCCAACGAGAACCAGTCGAAAGTCTGGTGTCTTACGTGGAATCTATGCGGTAAAATACAGTGTATCAGGAGTGATACTGCGAAAACGTGCTAGAGTGTCGCGATGAGGTCCTTCGTTTGGACCGCTTGCGTCCACGCGCGGAGTCAGCGTCAGTTCGGGCCTTGCGAGCACCTTTTCACATCGAATAGACCAGCGAGATTCCGCCCCACACCGCATCTGCCGCGACGCGTGCTACGATGTGCCCCGTGAACTCCTGCTGGTCACCGACGTAGATATGTGACAAAGCGATTCGTGCAGGATAGCAGGATTGATGTCGCCGTCTGTGACATCGTCAGACAGAAGTAACAGGTATGTGGACGGCGAAGGCAAAGGATTGCCTGGAGTTGTCTGTAGTGCATTTGGCGGATGGGCGGTCGTCGCTTAGCGTGTGACAACGGCTACATCCGCGTTGATTGGCGGTATATCACAAGGTGGGGTGCGCTGGTAGCCAGCGCGAATTTCACCGATCAAACGCCACGGGTGCGCATGGCGAAAACCCGCTAAAGAAGCGGGTTCCGACGTTTAGGTATTCTTGACGCCCGGCAGAGTTCTGGCGTATCATTGAAGCACATTTAACCTATCGCGGCGGGCCACTTCCGACCGTGGAAGGGGGGCAACGGGTGAACGACAAGTTCGAGAAGTTTACGGAGCGGGCACGCAAGGTGTTGAGCCTGGCGCAAGATGAGGCGCAGCGGTTCAACCACAACTACATTGGGACCGAGCACCTGTTGCTAGGACTGGTACGGGAAGGGGACGGGGTCGCGGCCAAGGTGCTGGCGAACCTGGGGGTGGAGCTCAACAAGGTGCGCAGCGCCGTCGAGTTCATCATCGGGCGGGGCGACCGGATCGTGTTGGGGGAGATTGGGCTGACGCCGCGGGCGAAGAAGGTGATTGAGTTGGCGGTGGATGAGGCGCGGCGGCTGAACCATCATTACATTGGGACCGAGCATCTCTTGTTGGGGTTGGTGCGTGAGGGGGAGGGGATTGCGGCGGGCGTGCTCGAGAGTTTGGGGGTCAACCTCGAAAAGGTGCGCACCCAGACCATCCAGGTGCTCAATGGGTCAGCAACAGGCATGCCAGGATACGTCTCACTTAGCTCCGCAGGCGCTGAGATGAGCGGCGTAGCGTTCTCGCGCTCGCGTAAGCGACAGGCGACCGTATTATCCGCGATTCTCCTGATTGGGTCGGCCCTGTTGCTCAGCGTCGGTGTGGTGCAGACCGCGAATAACATTGCCTTTGGCATGCCCGGACACATTGGGATGACCGTCACACTGGCGACCGCGTTCCTTGGCGCTATCTGCGCGCTGCAGGTGGCGGGATTATTGCTGGCGATACGCGCTATGATCGTTGGGTATGCGTTGCTGTTTGCCACAGCACTCGTTTGGATTGCATCATTCGTGCTCGATCGCGCCAGTATTATCACCGCCGCGGCGCCCTATCACGACGCGCTGCTTTCACAGATACTGGGATGGACAATATTGGCGCTCGGCTTCATAGTCGTCATCATGACCTACGTGACGCCAGTGGTTGTCCGCGTTGGGCATGGACGCCGGTTTATGTGAGCAGTCCAGTGCGCGGGCAGCCGCCTCGCTGTGGATCACGTGCAAGTACACCACAACGTACGAAGGGGAGCATCGTTGCAACCATTCACCATCGCAGCGCTGCGCGAGCAACGCGCACAGACAGACAACCCCTATCTTGAGTTCCTGCATGTGCCCTCGATGAGCGCGGGCGTTTATGAGCTTGGCGTCGGCGAGGAGGACACGCAGCAACCCCATACCGAGGACGAGTTGTATTACATCGTCGCCGGGCAGGCCGTGCTGCTGGTTTCGGATGAAAACGTCCCTGTGGAAGCTGGCTCGATGGTATTCGTTCCGGCGAATGTCGTCCATCGCTTCTACTCGATTACCGAGCCATTGACGATTGTGGTGTTCTTCGCCCCAGCCGAGTACACCCACCGCGACTCGCTGCCGCCGCAGGTTTGATCCGTGTCATACGTCCTCCGGCGGAAGCCGCGAAAAGCGCCCCCAGCGACGTGCCAGAGGCGCTGCTTGGCTGGGTTAACGTGCGCAGTAACAGGTCAGGCAGAGACTGGATAGAGTGGCAACCTGGTACGAATTCTTCAGCACATTCTTGCTACCTAGACGGTAAGTTATTCCCGTCCAAACGCCCACGCCACCATTAGCGGGAACTCGTTTCGCCAGAACGCGCCGCCGTGCGATCCGACCCGCTCTTTCATGACCACGTCTGCACCTGCGGTGCGCAGCGCGGCCGCCCATCTCGACGCGTTCTCAAGGAAGAACGGCTCTTGCGTGCCGGCCACAAGGTATGTGCGCGGAATCCGACGCGGCATCACCTCGGTGGGTTGGTAGCCCGCGCCCGGCGAGGCGCAGAAGATCGCACCGTAGACGTCGGGATGTCGGAGCCCAAGAGCGAGCGCGAGCTCTCCTCCCGCCGAGGCACCGAACACCGCAGTGCGTTCAGTGGGCAGCGCTGCTCCGAACCGCGACGCTGTCCAGAGGCGGACGTCTGCGACGAAGAACTGCTCATGGGCCGCGAACCGTTGGGCGTCGAAGACCGGTGAGTACTCTTGGAGTCGCCGCTGCTCGTCCGCTAGCCCATGTACACCGACGATCATCGTGGGCGGTACGTCAGCTGCCGTGAGGAACCGGCCCCACTGCGAGATCCGCCGACCGTCACCGGCGAAGACGACTGCCTTGGGCGGATCTGGCGGGACGTACACTGTAACCTGCCGACCACCGTCGTAGTCGAACGTCTTGGTAACAAACGCTCCCGCAAGTGCTCGGTCATTCATGGTCGCACCTCTGCCCTGTACGTTTCTCTGAGATTTTGCGCGTACGCCTCCGCTCCCCACTCGCTGCGGAAGCAGCCAGAGACCATTTGTTGCACCTTGAGGTCGAGCAGATCACGCTCTGCCTGATTGTTGTCGAAGGGAATAGCCACCAGATGCAACGCCTCGCCTCGATGGCCGAGTTGGCCGCCCGGCATCTTGCCGCTCTTGTGACGCAGACTCTTGCTCTTACGCTTGAGGCCGTCTCTGCTGGGGGCCTGCTGCTGTTGTGGCTGTTTTTGGCTAGTCGCGCCTCGATGTCGCGGATATAGGCCCCCTTGCTGTGCGATCTGCTCGCGCAACTGGGCGATGGTGGCTTCCAATTCGGCGATGCGTTCCTCGGCGCTCATGCCTCTATGCTACGCCCGCTTCGCAAGTCTGTCTGACCTGCTACCGTGCGCGGCTAGTCCGCGTCGGAGCGAGGTGAGAGCCAGGCGTCGATGTGCGGCCAGGTGCGCTTGACCGCGGCGCTGCCCGCCATCATCCCAATGTGACCGCCAGGGATGCGCATCAACTCTTTGTCCTCGCTGCCGATCTTCGCCATCACGCCAGCGGTTTGCATCGGAGGGACGATATGGTCCTCGGTGGCGACGACATTGAGCACGTTGGCGGAGATGTTTTCGAGGTGGACCTCCTCGCCGCGTAACTTCATCGTGCCGTTCATCAGGCGATTCTTGCGGTACATGTCCACGATGAGCTGGCGATAGGCGCCGCCTGCAATCGGGATGAGATCAGTGACCCAGGTGTTCATCGCGTGCCACGACTCAACGACCTTTGGGTCATCGATTCTTTCCCACAGCTTGAGATAGTTGGTGATGTAGTTTTCCACTGGCTTGAGTGCCTTGGCGCCATAATCGAGCATCTCGCCAGGCATATTGCCGAAGGTCGCCAGCAACCGCTCGACGTCGAGACGCTGTTCGTCCACCCAGCGAATGAATCCCGTGCAGTTCTTGTTGGAGAAATCGAGTGGAGCGGTCAACAGCAGCAAATTGCGAATGCCATCGTTCGGGCGAACGGCGGCGTACATCGTCGTGATGAGTGCGCCGATGCACCAGCCGAGGAGACTGAACTCCGGAGAGCCGCTGAATGACTTCAGCTTGCGAATCGCGCGCGGCAGATAGTCGAGCACGTAGTCGTCGAACTTGAGATTGCGATCTTCCAGGCCGGGCGTTCCCCAGTCGAGCAGATACACATCATAGCCCTGCTTGACCATATACTCGACGAAACTTGCGCCCGGACGCAGATCGAGAATCGAGGAGCGATTCATCAGCGCGAAGACCAGCAGTAGGGGGACTGGGTGCCGCTGTTCTGGCGGCACGACAGGAATGTAGTGATAGAGCCGGGCTTTGTTGAGCGTCCAGATTGTCTCTTTCGGCGTTTGCGCAATGGGATAGGGCGTAGTTAGAATCCGCTGCAACGTTCGATACTGCTCTTCAGTAGATTGCAGTTGTTGGCGCATCGCCTCGAAATTGGCGGCAGAGAGCTGCGAAGTCGTCGCCATGGTCTTTCGTTACTCCTTGGTTCGCGCAGTGGCTGCGGTGCGGCGAGCAGGGGCAGTTGTGCGGGTGCGCTGGGGTCGGCTGGTAGTGGTCTTTACGGATGTGGCGGATTTCGCTGATGCCGCTGGAGCTTTAGCTGCCGCTGTCTGAGCGGCACTGGCGACTGAAGCGACGCTGGACGTGATCTGCGCCA
>DAHUXT010000226.1 GCA_027307065.1 Ktedonobacteria bacterium | reverse complement strand
TGAGACGATGCAGCCAGCGCATGTCTCGTTGTGGCTGCGTCCGCCAGAATCGGCTACGAGGCGCCGGACTGGTGAGGAGGCGCAGTGAGAATCTGAGTGCTACAGTCTTTGCCAGAGGACATTTCTTAAGCCAAGCACGAGGAGACTTCGCATGCGACTTGGAGCAATCTTTCCCCAGACAGAAATTGGCAATAACCCCGCCGTCATCCGCGACTACGCGCAGGCCGTCGAGGAGATGGGCTACCAGCATATTCTGGCGTACGACCATGTGCTGGGCGCGCACACCGCGTCGCGTCCGGGCTGGTCGGGTCCCTACACCAGCGAAACCTCCTTCCACGAGATATTCGTGCTCTTCGGCTACCTGGCGGCGGTAACGCGGCGGGTGGAACTGGTGACGGGTGTACTCATCTTGCCGCAGCGACAGACGGCACTGGTGGCCAAGCAGGCGGCAGCAGTGGACGTGCTGAGTGGCGGGCGGCTGCGGCTGGGCGTGGGCGTTGGCTGGAATGATGTAGAATTTCAGGCGCTCAACGAGTCGTTCACCAACCGTGGCGCGCGCATCGAGGAGCAGATTGCGCTGCTGCGGGCACTTTGGGGCGAGACGGCCATCAACTTTCGGGGGCGCTGGCATACTGTAGAAGACGCGGGCATCAATCCACTCCCGGCGCAGCGGCAGATTCCCATCTGGATCGGTGGCACGGCGGAGGTCGTGCTTCAGCGGGTGGCGCGCATCGGCGACGGCTGGTTTCCGCAGATGCCGCCTAATGATCAGGCGCGCGCGCTGATGGCACTGCTTCGTGAGCACCTGAGCGCGGCGGGGCGGCCAGAGAACGCGGTAGGCATCGAGGCGCGGCTGACACTCAGTCGCACGGCGGAATCGGGCTGGCAGCAGTTCGCCACAGACTGGCAGGCCCTGGGCGCGACACACCTGGGCGTCAATACGATGGGGATGGGCTTCCAGTCGCTCGACGAGCACCTCACTGCGCTGCGTCGGGTAAAGGCGGCGCTGGCGACGGTGGCTGGAGGCTGAGTGACTTCATCATGCCTGGAATGTGCTATTCTTCATGAGACTCGGCAATGGGAAGCGATTGACGATGGGAGGAGCAAGATGGCAACTACCGTCGAAGATATTCTTGCGGCCGTTCGCAGCCTCCCTCCTCAGGATCAGCAGGAAGTCTTGCGTAGACTCGCAGCATCATTGGGGGGCGCTAACGCGTCGGCAAATCTAGCCATCAATGACTTTTGGGCAGCACGCACGATTGATGAACTCGCGAGCGAACAACGCGTGGATCCGGTCATTGATATTCACGCACTGGCACTATCCGACTGGCCCAGCGACGAGAGCGCCGATGAGTTCATCGCCTCCGTGTATGCTCACCGGCTGGCAGAGCGCGAGGTGTAGTCTGCGTGAGCGCTGTACTTCTCGACACGGATGTCTTCTCATTCTTGCTCAAAGGTGATAGCCGTGCCAGTGCGTATACGCGCATGCTGCAGGGAGAGCGACTGGCGCTATCATTCATGACAGTCGCCGAACTCTTCCAATGGGCGGGTGTGCGCAAATGGGGACTCCGGCGAATAGAGCACCTTGAGCAGGCACTTGCCGCCTACATAGTTGTTCCGCCAGACATTGAGATGTGCCGTCTTTGGGGGCACGTACGAGCCGAACGGCAATCGTTAGGACACCCCATCTCTCCTCAAGATGCCTGGATTGCAGCAACGGCCTTGCGGCATAATTTGCCACTTATCACCCACAATTCAGGCGACTTCGAGCGCATTGCCAATCTCACTGTGCACACAGCACGACTGCCCTGAACAATGGACCTCTGGTCAAACCAACACTGCGTTGGGTAAAGGCGGCGCTGGCGACGGTGGCTGGAGGCTGAACGAACCTGTGATAGCATACCAGGACGACCACTCTGGGAAAGGAATTACCACGTTGACCATAGCGCGCGAGCGTTTAGCCGAAGCCATCGAACTGCGTGAGACGGGGCGAGCCAGACAAGATCAGGCGATCTTGGAGCAGGCGCGAACACTGCTATTGGAGCTGGCCGCGGCATATCCCGACGATGCTGAGATCACCTTTCAGACCGCGATAGTGCACGACAATATGGGGCTGGAGCGCGAGGCGATTCCGTTCTATACACGGGCGCTCGCTCAGGGGCTGTCTGGCCCTGAGCTCGAGCGATGCTACCTGGGCCTGGGGAGCACGTATCGCGGTCTGGGAGAGTACCAACTCGCCGAGGAGACTTTGCGGCGCGGCGTGAGCGAATTTCCACAGCATCGCGCCCTGCAGATCTTTCTCGCGATGACCCTCTACAACGCGCAGCAGCACCGCGAGGCGATGGAAATCGTGCTGACGAATCTGCTCGAAACGACCTCCGACCAGACGATTGCGTACTACAGGCGACCGCTCGCCTATTACGCGACGCACCTCGACGAGATCGGGTAGCGGTCTTCGGCGTCTGCCCACGACCAGTGCGCGCCGGCTCCCAAGTTGACGGTCCGGGGGTACAATGGCAGAATGAAGGGGTTGCAGCATATTCCAAGCATCCCTTTCGCAACATAGCATTCCCAGCCAGGAGCCGATGGCTTCCTGCGCGCTGGCTGCCCCGTTCATCTCGATTCAACGGAGAATAACGATGAAGGCACTGGTCAAGAAAGAGGCCAAGCCTGGCCTATGGCTTGAGGATGTCCCTGAGCCAGCGGTGGGCATCAACGATCTGCTCATCCGCGTCTTGCGAGCGGGCATCTGCGGCACCGACCTGCATATCTATAACTGGGACGCCTGGGCGCAACGCACTATTCCCGTCCCGATGACCATCGGCCACGAGTTCGTCGGCGAGGTGGTCGAGGTGGGGTCGAACGTCAATGACTTCCATCCCGGCGATCTGGTCAGCGGCGAGGGACACCTCGTCTGTGGACGCTGCCGCAACTGTATGGCGGGTCGCCGCCACGCCTGCGCGCACACCCAGGGCGTCGGCGTGCAGCGACCGGGCGCATTCGCCGAATACATTTCGCTGCCGATGACGAACGTCTGGCATCACTTCCCCGGCGTCGATCTCGACGTCGCCGCCATCTTCGATCCGTTTGGCAACGCCGTTCACACCGCGCTCACCTTCCCGGTGCTCGGCGAGGATGTGCTCATCACTGGCGCCGGACCCATTGGCATCATGGCGGCAGCGGTCGTCCGGCACGCGGGCGCACGCTACACCGTGATTACCGACCTGAACGAGTTCCGGCTCGACATGGCGCGGCGAATGGGCGTCACGCGAGCGATTGATATTCGCAGCACGAGCCTGGCCGATGTGCAGCGGGAATTGGGGATGACCGAGGGCTTCGACGTCGGACTGGAGATGTCGGGCAATGCTGCTGCCTTCCGCGAGATGCTGGCCAACATGTCTCACGGAGGCAAGATCGCCATGCTGGGGATACCCTCAGGCGAGATGCCGATCGATTGGCGTCACGTCATCTTTAACATGCTGACGTTGAAAGGTATTTATGGTCGTGAAATGTACGAAACCTGGTACAAAATGTCCGTCATGCTTCAGGGCGGCCTGAACATCGCCCCCGTCATCACCCATCGCTTCGGCTATCAAGACTATGAAGAGGCCTTTCTGGCGGCACGCGCTGGCGACGCCGGCAAAGTGATTTTGCGCTGGGGCGAACGGTCCCAGTAGGGCGAGAAGGAGCAGACATGTTCACGACAGTGCGGGACGAACTCAACGCCGAGCTCGACCAGATTCGGGCAGCCAGTCTCTTTAAGAACGAGCGCGTGCTTGCCTCATCGCAAGATGCTCATATACGCGTGGCTGGCGGGCAGGAAGTGCTGAATCTGTGCGCCAATAACTACCTCGGTCTCGCCGATCATCCGGCGCTGGTAGCAGCGGCGAAAGAGGCGCTCGACCGCTGGGGCTTCGGGCTCGCGTCGGTGCGCTTCATCTGTGGCACACAGAGTGTGCATAAGCAACTCGAGGACGGACTGACCCGCTTCCTGGGCACCGAGGACACGATCCTCTATTCCTCGTGCTTCGATGCGAATGGCGGCCTGTTCGAGACGCTGCTCGATGAGCGCGACGCCGTCATTTCCGATGCGCTCAACCACGCCAGCATCATCGACGGCATCCGGCTCAGCAAGGCGCAACGTCTCCGCTATCGCAATCGCGACATGGGCGACCTGGAGGAGCAACTGCGCTCGACAACCAGCGCGCGCCGCCGGCTGATCGCCACCGATGGCGTCTTTTCGATGGATGGCTACGTCGCCCCGTTGAAAGCTATCTGCGACCTGGCGGACCGCTACAACGCGATGGTGATGGTGGACGATTCGCACGCGGTGGGATTCGTCGGACCGACTGGACGTGGCACACCTGAGCTGCACGGCGTCAGCGATCGCGTGGATGTCATCACTGGCACACTTGGCAAGGCGCTCGGCGGCGCCAGCGGCGGCTATACCAGCGGTCGCCAGGAGATCGTGACGATGCTGCGCCAGCGGTCGCGGCCGTATCTCTTCTCGAATACGGTTGCTCCGTCCATCGTGGCGGCATCGCTCAAAGTGCTGGAATTGCTGACACAGTCGGATGATCTGCGGGCAAAGCTGCGCGCCAACACCACGATGTTCCGCGAGCGGATGGCCTCACTTGGCTTCGATATCTTGCCCGGAGACCACCCTATCGTCCCGGTCATGCTCGGCGACGCGGAGAAGGCGACGATGCTGGCGGAGCGGCTGCTGCAGAAGGGCATCTACGTCATCGCGTTTTCGTACCCGGTGGTTCCGCAGGGCAAGGCGCGCATTCGCACGCAGGTCTCGGCGGCGCACAGCGAGGCCGATTTGATGGCGGCGACAGACGCATTCGCGGCGGCAAAGAGCGAGCTTGGCTTGTAGAGCAACGACTTCGCACCATTAGAACGCGGGAGTGTGGTCACAATTGGCCTGGTTGTTTTCTCATCATCTGGCCCTTGCGACATACCATTTCGCGGCGGTAGACTGCTCGCGGGATGTGTGATGCGTTCTAGTAAGAGGATGAGAATCTATGCTAATCAGGCCACACGATGCGGCGCTCGACGACGAGGAATGGCGCGCGTTTGTGTGCGAACACGACTTTGGCCAATTGATCGCCGCTGGTGTGGGGAGGTCCACGCCGGTCATCGTGCCCGTGCATTTCGTCTATGATGGCGAGTCGACGGTGCTGCTGCACCTGGCGCGGGCCAATCCAATCTGGGAGGCGCTGGCCGAGAATCCCGTGGCCGTGTTGGCGATCGTCGGCGCGTACACCTACATTCCCACCGACTGGAACGCCAACCCCGGCCAGCCTGTTGAGTATGGCGTCCCCACCAGCTACTACGCCGCTGTGCAGTTGACGGGCATGTGCGACGTGATCGAAGACCGGCAGACACTCGCGGCGCTGCTGGAGAAACAGCTAGCGCACTTCCAGCCGGAAGGCGGACACGCGCCTGTCACGGCAGACGATACCCCCTACGGCCGCCAGCTCCCCGCCATTCGCGGCGTGCGACTCACCATTACCGAAGTGCAGGCGAAGTTCAAATTCGGCGGCAATAAGGCTGCGGAGCACCAGCGCACCATCGCCGAACACCTCAGCCAGCGCGGCGCGGCGTTCGATCAGGAGGCTCGCCGCCATCAACTCCGACGACTCGAACGCAAGACATCGTCTTCATCGCGCTGAACATGTCGGTCAGGCGGAATCGCACGCTGGCGCTGGCGCATCGGAAGGCATGTCAGGGGGCATGTCGGAAGACGAGTCGGGCAACGGGTCGGCGAGATAGCGCGATCCAAACTCGCGAATAGCCGCCATGATGTCCGCCAGGGCAAGCCCCTTCTCCGTCAGGTGATACTCCACACGCGGGGGAATCTCAGCGTATGCCCGCCGCTGGACGAATCCTAGATCTTCCAGCAGCCTGAGCCGCTGAGCAATGGTCTTGGGGCTGACATCACCCATGGCCGCGCGCACCGCGCCAAAGCGCCGGGTGCCGTGCAGCAGTGTGAAGATGATGAGCAACGTTGGGGCATCGCCGAGCAGGCGCAAGGCACGGCCCATAGGATGGGTCGCACACGATTCAATCTGCTCTGGTGGCAGTGGCTCTAGCATGCTCATGCATAGCAGCATACCATAACAGCGCACCAAGGCAACCTTTCGGATACTCTTCGCC
>DAHUXT010000225.1 GCA_027307065.1 Ktedonobacteria bacterium | reverse complement strand
ATTAGCCTGCGCGATCAACTGAAGATAGGGGTAGGCGCCAGCGAATCGGCGCTCGAGTTCCAGCAGCCCGCGATCTGTTCGCTGCTCTGAGACGTATTCGAGCAGCGCGATAGAGTCATCCGGGCCGCAGTAGCCCAGTCGGTTGGGCGGGAACGCATAGCGACCGAAAAGCACAGCGCCGGAACTCATGCGATTACCACCCCTTCAGCCGAAGTGGCCGTTTGAGCCTGTCGCTCGCGCCGCAGCCCAAAAAGAAGGATCGCAACTACCGCAATCAGCATCAGCGCGAGGCCAATACCATTCGCGGGCGCTACTTTGATATGTCCAGTGCTCAATGCGACCAGCGCCGTCGTGATGATTGGCGCCGCCGCCGGAATCGCGGTAGCGGCGGTTGCCGTCGCGTGTCGCAAGGCAATGAACGCGGTGACAGTAAAGGCGAGCAGAATCAGACCAGTCGCCAGCACATATAGCCACTGCGTTGTCGAGAGCCGCGT
This sequence comes from Ktedonobacteria bacterium, assembly GCA_027307065.1. Taxonomy (GTDB): domain Bacteria; phylum Chloroflexota; class Ktedonobacteria; order Ktedonobacterales; family JADMIN01; genus DAHUXT01. The sequence goes on along the minus strand of DAHUXT010000225.1, from coordinate 5,680 downwards.
CACCGCACCGAGGTGGCCTGTCAGGCCGACGTAGATGAAAAGGAAGAGCGAGCCAAGAGTCATCTTCGCCGCCATCACCGTGGTCGTCGAAATGCTTGCCAGCAGATACTTCGCCAGCACGAAGCCCGCGGCAAAGAAGATTGTCGAAAGCGCGACTAACAACGCCCCCGCACTCCAGTGGACCGCGCCCAGGTTCGTGCCAAATGAGACGCCTACCAACAGCACTGCCAGTGCGCCCCAGACCAACGGACCAACGCGCTCGCTCAGAACGAACAGCGCCAGCACGGCCACGATCAGGAATTGCGAGTGATTGATGAGCGATGAGGTGACCGGCGTCGTCAGTTGCAGTCCACGAAAGAACAGTGCATAGGGCACACTGCCGCCTATGATGGCCAGCAGCACCAGCCAACCCCACTGCCGTGCGCTCAGGCGGCGTAGCTCAATCCGCTGGCGCGCGAACAGCATTACCGGGATGAGCAGTGCGACGCCGACAACGGCGTTCTTCAGCGTGGTATAGAGCGTCGAGTCGCTAAACATCTTCACGCCCAGACTATTGATGTAGATGGCGAAACCGCTGATGATAGCATTGACAACGGCGAATAGGTACCCGATGCGCGGGTTGGCGCGTGGCGCGGCGAACGCGGCTGACGTTTTCATCGATAACTCCCTTGATAACAACTGCTTGCGCTGGCGAACAGCGAGATGAGCACGCGCGAGGGTTCACTGGTCCGGTTTGCCATCGGCGCTTTCGGGCTGATGACCACTCCTCCGCTCTTCCTCCGCCAGGCGCTCTTCGGCCTCCCGATAGGCCTGCATCATCTCAAGTGCCTCGGTCTCAGAGATAATGGCGACGATCAGGTTGGCATGGGTGAGCACATAGTCGCCCACTTTGACGTCAGGCTGGGGAAGGGCGTTATACCACTCCTTGCTGCCATCCTCCTCCTCAACCTCGGCCATAGCCCCCTGAACCTGCACGACTTGCCCTGGAACGCTTAGGCACATATGCGCCTCCTCACGAGTGCTTCCCACTGATGTGCAGCGGCGCTGCAACGGTATACTCGCTTGCTACGTGTGCTCCCTCCACCTCGATCTCGCGGATGTAGCAGACATCGGCGTGGCCAATTTCCAGGGCGACACCCCCGCATGCCGGACAGGTTACCGTCTCAGGCGGCAGAACGCTCGCAAATGTGTGCAGGCACGCGAAGCAACTGTAGGTGGCGGGCAGCCATTCGATCTCAAGCTCCGCACATTCGGCGGGAGTCGCCAGAGCGTTCAAGGCGAAGTGCTGGCGGGCGACATCTTCGGTGAAATGGCCCGAAGCGCCAAGCACCAGCACAACGCGGGTAATCCGTGTGCCATCGGCGGGCATTCGCCCCAGCGCCTCCTGGACAGCGCCTCGCATCATTGCCGCTTCATGCATCGCGTGCCTCCCGTTCTGGCGATTTCCCGCCTGGATAACCTGCCACTTCAACTGCCTTGCCGCGTGGCTCAACCGCGATGCCCCATTGATGCAACACAGCCACAGCTGAAGCAACCATATCGTCGAGCCGACCGGCGACCATGTCTGAAAGCTCCCATCCTAACTCGATGGAGGCCGGATGTATACCAACGAGCACCAGTTCGGGAGGCGTGACGCCACGCAGCCTGGCAACCGCCAGCAAGTCTGGCAGAGCGATTTCGTGGGGCGACGTGCGCATGCCAAAGTACGCGGGCACATCGTCGCCGCTGATCTGTACAAGCGTACCTGGCCCTTCATCGCTGAGGGTGGCATCCAGCACCAGTGCACGATCAGCATCCTCCAGATACGAGAGCAACTCTAAACCGAGCGTGCCGCCGTCCACCAGCCGCACTGTCGGCGGAAGCATGTACAGTTCTTCCAGCCGTTGGAGCGCCCGAATCCCTACTCCCTCGTCGCGCCGTAACAGGTTGCCCATTCCCAACACGACGACCGGAACACGCTCCCCAGCATCGTCCATCACATCATGCGCCATCGTTGGACCGTGCCTTTCGCCGAATCGGCGCCCAGCGACGCCAAACAGGGCGCTGCTCTAGTTCGGCAGCGGCGGCCAGGTGCTCGCGGGTAAGCGATTTGCGTCCGGTGATGATGCTGGAAACCAGCCCACTGCGCTCCTCGATATCGATCAGCACCGCGCTGTAGACGTGGTGGATGGTAAAAGCGACGATGAGGTACATGATGATGTCGTGAATCAGGCGCAACGGCTGCGTACCAAACGCGACAACCATCCAGCCGAAGAGGGTCTTCCAGATGCCATCGTGAAACGGGAGCGAATACAGCGCGAAACCCGTGGCAATCTGCAAGGTAAACAACACGTACAGCCCAACGTACGTGATGCCAGCGAGCGGATTGTGGCCGACCTGGGCTGGCGGCTCTTTGCGCACGAAGGTGTAATAGCCGAGCATCTTGCCGAGCGCACGGCGGCGTCCGCTATTCACAGGCAGGAACTGCGGCCAGCGCGCGTACTTCGAGCCAACAAACGCCCAGTAGACGCGAAAGAGCACGCTGGCGGTAAAGATGAACGCAGTCACGAAATGGACGAAGCGCACGGTAGACATCAGATACTGAAATATTGGAACCGTCGAGTTATGCGCGCTCACGAACGGATTGGCGATGTAATAGCCGGTGATAGAGAGCACCAGGATCGCAAAGACATTGATCCAGTGGGTAAGGCGCACTGGCAAGTCCCAGACATACACCTGTGATTGCGGCTCGTGTACGTGCTCAAGGCGTGTGCCCGCTGGCGCCAGTTCATGGCCTGATTCAGTCCTATCGACGGATGCCATCGCTATCGCTGCCTTTCCTTACTCAGGCGAAGTGATCTCAGACCACACGGATGTTGGCATACTCGCGCCCTTTGGGGTCCACCACGTGAACCGCGCACGCCAGACATGGGTCGAACGAGTGGACCGTGCGTAGGATTTCGACGGGTTTCTCTGGGTCGACAACGGGTGTGCCGATGAGCGCGGACTCGTACGCTCCACGCTGTCCACGCGCGTCACGTGGGCCAGCATTCCAGGTGCTGGGAACAACCGCCTGATAGTTAGCGATTCTGCCGTCCTTGATGTGAACCCAATGCGCCAGCGAGCCGCGCGGCGCCTCGTGATGCCCCCAGCCGAACGCCTCCTTCGGCCAGGTGGCTGGATCCCAATGACTCCCTTCATGGATGCGATAGTCGCCCCGGCCAATGTTGTCCTCGAGCTGAGATAGCCAGGTAGGTAGTTGGGCAATCATCAATTTGCTTTCAATGCCCCGAGCAGCCGTGCGGCCCAACGTGGAGAAGAGCGCCGCCGGTCCAACCCCAAGTTGCGCCAGCACGCCATCAACTGCTGCTTTGACGTCGGGCTTACCCTGGACGTATGCGATGAGTGTCCGCGCCAGTGGACCCACCTCGACAGCATGCGTATCGTAGCGGGGTGACTTGAGCCAGCTATACTTGCCGTCGGTATTCAGAAAGTCGTAGGGCGGCTGTGGGCCGGTGAAGTTCGGCGCGGTTTCGCCCTTCCACGGATGGAGTCCCGTATCATTGCCTTCAGCGTAAGAATACCAGGAGTGGGTAATATATTCGGCCACCTGGTGATGATCGACCGGTAACGTTGTACTCAGATCCTTCGCGAGGATCAGGCCGTTTGGGAAGAAGTAGGTCTCCGCCTGTTCGCGCACGTCATTGCCGTAGTCGCCATAGGCCATGTACGAACCCAGCCCGCCGCCGATCGCCGCCCAGTCCTTGTAGAACGACGCAATCGCGAGCAAATCAGGGATATAGACCTGATTGACGAAATCATCGCCGCGCTGAATCAATTGTTGCAGCAGCGAGATGCGATCGGCATTGATCTTGGACATATCGTCGGGGTTGATTGCCGTAGCCATGCCGCCGACGAGATAGGACTGTGGGTGCGGATTCTTGCCGCCGAGGATAGCGTGAATGCGAATGAAATCGCGCTGCCAGTCCAGCGCCTCCAGATAGTGGGCGACGCCGAGCAGGTTGGCTTCAGGCGGCAGCTTATACGCCGGGTGGCCCCAGTAGCCATTGGCAAAGATGCCGAGCTGTCCCGCATTGACAAACGCTTTGAGCCGATCCTGTACGCCCTTGAAATAGCTCCTGGTGGACTTCGGCCAGACGGAGAGCGATTGCGCCAGCGTTGCGGTTGCGCCAGGATCTGCTTTGAGCGCCAGGGTGACATCCACCCAGTCGAGCGCATGCAGGTGGTAGAAATGGACGACGTGGTCTTGCACCAACTGCGCACCGGCGATCAGGTCACGGATGAGCCGGGCGTTGTCGGGGATCGTAATGCCAAGCGCGTTCTCGACCGCACGCACCGATGAGAGCGCGTGGACGGTCGTGCAGACCCCACAGATGCGCTGGGCGAACACCCAGGCGTCACGCGGGTCGCGGTCCTTCAGAATCAGTTCGATACCTCGGAACATCGTGCCGGAACTCCAGGCATCTGTTACGACCCCGTTCTGTACCTCAATCTCGATACGCAGATGCCCCTCGATGCGCGTCACCGGATCAATAGCGATTTTCATGGCTTAACGGTCCCTCCTGTGGTGGGCGTATCGGTTGCTGTTGGAGAAGCGGCCTCCTCTGCCGAAGCTCCTTCAGCCGTGGCAGATGCCGCGACTGTGGCAGCCTTCTTCGCGCGGCTTTGGCGAATAGCTGACCCAACCGCATGGGCGGCTGTCAACGCGGCGACGCCACCAATCACGCCGAGGCCAATCTGTTCGGCAGTGATGTCAACACCGAATCCCGGCACAGATGGCAGGCGTCCGTAGAAGGGGGTCATAGTGTCCCAGAAAGCGGGTTGAGCGCAGCCGACACAGCCGTGGCCAACGCCAATCGGCCAGTTCGTGCCGTCGTTCCATTCGATGCGTGGACAGTTGTAATTCGTGGCAGGCCCTTTGCAACCCATCTTGTAGAGGCACCAGCCATTCCTATGGCCCTCATCGCCCCACTCTTCGACAAACTCGCCCGCATCGAAGTGCGCGCGGCGCGGGCAATTGTCATGGATGCGATCGCCATGCGCAAAGAGCGGACGATGCAGCTCATCGGTGGCAGGCAGAGCCTTGAATGTCAGCCAGTGGACGATCGTCGCGGCGAGATTCGCGCCATTCATGGGGCATGCGCTCAGATTGATGAGATTGAGGCCCGGGATCGCGTCGGAGACGCCAACGGCGCCAGTCAGGCCGCCCGCTGCCGCGGGAATACCGCCGAAAGCCGCACAGGTGCCCGCGGCAATCGTCGCATAGGCGTTGCCGCACACCTCGCGGGCAATATCAATTGCCGTGCGTCCGCCAATGGTGCAGTAGATGCCGTCCGCGCTGAGCGGTATAGAGCCTTCGACCACGGCAATGTATTGACCCCGATGCTGCGCGATGGTATCGCTCAGCGACTTCTCCGCCGCCTTGCCAGCGGGCGCCATGACCGTCTCGTGATAGTTCCAGGAAAGCAGATCGAGCACGATATCGGCAAACGACGGATGGGAAGCGCGCAAAGCGGATTCTGTGTTGCCCGCGCAGTCCTGAAATTCCAGCCAGACTAATACCGGCCGTGTCGTTTGCTCCAGCGCCTGCACGATACGTGGCGTGTAACGCATGGGCAGGGCCAGTGCACTCGTCATGACACCACAAAACTTGAGAAAATCGCGACGTGAAACGCCACGC
>DAHUXT010000224.1 GCA_027307065.1 Ktedonobacteria bacterium | reverse complement strand
CCTATTATCCTCGGCTGCAACAAAGTCTGTTCGTATTGCATCGTACCGTCCCGGCGCGGGCGCGAGCGCAGCCGGCCGATGGCTGAGCTGCTCGACGAGGCACGCGCCCTGACCGCGGGTGGCGCGCGCGAATTGACGCTGCTGGGCCAGACCGTCGAGGCGTATGGCCTGGATCTGCCGGGCGAGGGTGATCTTGGTGATCTGATGGCGGCGCTCAGTGAGATTGATACACTTGAGCGTATTCGCTTTATGACCTCATATCCGCCGCATATGACCGATAAGATGATTCACCAGATGGCGGCGCTGCCCAAAGTCTGCGAACACGTGAACATTCCTGTCCAGCATGGCGACGACGGCATGCTCGCGCGGATGCGGCGCGGCTATACGCTGGCGGAGTATCGCGCGCTCATCGGCAAGTTGCGCGCGTGGTGGCCGGGTGTCTCGCTCTCTACCGACATCATCGTCGGCTTCTGTGGCGAGACGGACGAAGAGTTCCAGCATACGCTCGATCTCCTCGAAGAGATCCGCTTCGACGTGGTGCATGTGGCGATGTACTCGCCGCGTCCGGGAACGCTCGCGTTCAAATGGGAAGACGACGTGCCATTGGAGGTAAAGCGAGAACGGCTGCACGCAGTGGAAGCCGTGCAAGAGCGCATCGCGTTGGAGTCGAACGCGCCCTACGTCGGGCGGATTGAAGAGGTGCTGATCGAATCGCATCAGGTGACTGGTGGCCAGCATCAGTGGCGCGGGCGCAATCGCACCAACAAGCTGGTATTTCTGCCCGCGAATCGTCCTGGCTCGGCGTCTGGTCTGGGCGCGGAAGTGCGTCCTGGCGACCTGGTCAACGTGCGAGTTGATCGCGCAACGGCCTGGTCATTGCAAGGACAGCGCGCAATACAGTAGAATACCGCGTTGATAACGCAAACAACAGGGAGGCTCACGAACGGTAGGCATCACAGCAACCGGATACCGCGCGAGCAGCCCTTTCGGGAGGAAGAAGAGTAGATGAGTCAAGCCGCGTACCAGCCAGAAGAGCGGGAACGTAGGCGCCGCCAGCTTTCTGAACAGGCTATTCAGATGGCGCGTGAGAGCCATTGGGACGAAGCGGTCGCGGTCAATCGCGAACTCTTGACCCTGATGCCACATGACACCAGCACGCTGAATCGCTTGGGCAAGGCGCTCAGCGAAGTGGGCCAGTATAGCGAGGCCAAGCGGGCGTACACGGAGGCGCTGGAGCACGACCCTGCCAACAATATCGCGCGCAAGAATCTTGAGCGCATTTCAACGCTGAGCGACGAGCCCGCGAGCGACGGACGCCATGCGGCCGAGCGGATTGATCCCCGCCTCTTCATCGAAGAGACCGGCAAGACCGGCTTCACGATGCTGGTCGATCTGGCGTCTCGCGAGGTCATCGCGCGCCTCTCCGCGGGCGATCAGGTATACTTTGCCCCTGAGGGACAGGTGCTCTACGTGACGAACGCCGCCGATGAGCGGATCGGGCGTGTGGAACCGCGCCTGGCCAATCGTCTCATCAAGTTCATGACGGGCGGCAATAAGTACGCTGCGGGGATAGCGGACCTTAGCGAGACCGAGGTTCGTCTACTGATACGAGAGACATTCCAGCATCCGAGCCAATTTGGCAAGGTCAGCTTCCCGGCACACGGCGCCAGTGAGACGATCAGGGCCTACACCAAAGACTCCATGGTGCGCCGCGACGTTGACGACGGCGACGATTATGGCGACGACGACGACGATGGCGACGACGATGGCGACGACGAGGCCGAGGAGTCGGGTGAAACCGAGTTCGAGGAGCCAGAATTCATCTCGCGTGATGAATAGCTGAGATCGCCTGGATTGTTGCGCAATTCGAGGTAGTGTTGACGAGAGCAGTAGAGGAAATCAGACCCGATGAATAAGACGAAGAAAGTCGCGTGGCACAAGCATCTGAAGAAGGCGAAGAAGCACCACGAGAAGGCGCGTGCCCAGGCGGCACAGTCGACTCAGCGGCAGACGACTCCACGCCGGTAATTCGATGACAGCGAATGCGCCATCCACGCCATGTCGGACCGGTGGGTGGCGCATCGTCGTTTTCCATCACTGGTAGCAGATAGTCGCGTTGGTTGACGAGATGAGCTAGGTAAGTGAGTTGGGCGACGTGAAATGAAGGCGAGCGCGCGCATATGAATGGGAATGAGCCGGTGACTGTACGCGAGACGCTGGCGCTCCTACGCCGGTGGCGGGCGCACCTTGTGGCAGGCGAGCGAGGACTTGGGCGCACCGTCACCTGGGCAAGCATCATGCGGGCACGCACACCGGCCTTCGAGGGCTTTCAAGGTGGCGAACTGGCGCTGCTCTCACTTACGACACTGCATTCTTTGCGATCGCAGCTTGTCGCCTCGACGTTGCCAGCGGTGGTCGATGAAGTCATCACGATGGGCGCGTCTGCCATCGCCATCGCCGGACTAGAAGACCAGGCGACTCTCAGCCCGGATGACGCTCGCGAACGAGCGGAAGCCTGCCAGCGAGCCGAGCATATGGGCATTCCGATGATCGCGCTGCCCGCTGGGGTCTCATTGGCCGCCATCGAGCGTGAGGTGATTACGCATGTGGTCGCGCAGCGGGACTCACCGCGCTCGCCAGCCGATAACTTCGCCGCGGTAGCGGGGTGGCGGGCAAGCCTGCGTGATGAGGCGCTGGACGCGCTGCTGACCGGCACCTACGCGGGCGAATCCTCGATGTTGGCGCGGGCAAGCCAACTGGGACACGATCTGCGGCTGCCGCACGCGGTCATCTGGGTGATGCTGGCAGACCGCAACGGCAACGGCGCGCACGTCGGCGGGGGAACCCCGGCGATGCGGGCAGCAGAATCGCTGGGCGCGGCGCTCAATGCGTGGACGCGCGTGCGTCCCGGCGAAATCGTGGCGCTGGTCTCCCTAGGGAGTAGCGGCTCTGCTGACCGTACCGACCTGCCTGAGCAGGGAGAGCTGGCGCTCCGGCGCGTGCTAGGTGATGGCGGCGACGTGGAATCGCCGGTATGGTGGGCTGGAATCGGAGAGACCGCGCGAACTCCGCTAGAAGTGCGTCATGCGGCATCGGAGGCTCAAGACACCGCCCGTTTGGGGCTATTGGTGGGCGGGCCAGGGCGTATCGCCCGCGCATCCGATCTCGGCGTCTATCGGCTCTTGCTGGCGCTCCGCAAGAGTGGCGATTTACAGCCATTTGTCGAGCGCGAACTGGCTCCGCTGCGCAATACACCACGCCGTGAAGATCAGCTGATCGAGACCGTAGAGGTGTATTTCGCGTGCAATGGCAATCTTTCCGAGGCGGCGCGGCGGCTTCATCTCCATCGCAACTCGCTGCTGTACCGGCTCCATCAGATCCGCGACCTGCTTGGCCACGACCTGGAAAATCCTGAACTCAGGCTATCGCTGCAACTCGCCTTGAAAGGACGGCGCGTGCTGGAGCAGTAGCATCGCGCGAGCGGCGACATCAGCGCGTTTCCGGCGACGGAGGCAGCGCCGCATCGAGGGCGCGATCGAGGGCCTCTGCCTGCGCAACCAGAGCCGCGATTTCCGGCGTCCACTCGCACGCCCGCAGACGTTCCGCAAGGCGGGCGAAGAGCTGCGCGGCGCGTTCCTGCCGGGTGTTCATCGCGTCGAGCCGGTCAAATAGCCTGCCCGCGCCCTCCCCAGCCTGAATGCCAGCCCGCGCCAGCATCGAATCGGTTCCTCCGGACTTATGGCGCGACGAGCGCGGCGGATGCGAGTCTGGCATGGTATCCATCTATCCTGTGCTGGTGTGGCACAACTCTGGCGGTGAACGACATGTGACACGTGGTCAATCAGGCGCTATTAGGACCCGTCACAGCGCATTGTGCTAGACTGTGTTCGGCCATATGCCCATTCATACGGCTGTTCATATGGTCGGCTGCGGTTAGCCCGGTAAATTCGCCTGGGCCGGAGCGTGTAAGGGGTGGGGTCTGCCAGCGTGGCGCAATGCCTCGCCTCGATGTGGATCATCGCGTTGACAGACCGACACAATACATGGAACGTCTGTTCACTCAGGCCATTGTAGTCGTCCCGGCAAGCCGCGTCAAGCTCCCGGCAGGATAGGAGCGAGTCAATCAACAGTTTCGGGGGAGTCAACAGGTGTCGGCAGTGCCAGATCAATCGAAGGCGATTGGAGCTCCCTCCGCCCCCACCGGCGTGATGCTGCGCCAGGTAGGTCGGCTCTTATGGCTGGTTGGCGTTGCGCTCTGGCGGCTCAGTCTCCCAGCAATGATCTTCGTGGTGGCGCTGATTCCGCGCTGGTCGTTGGCGCATACCCTCGATCTCGTCACCGACGAAAGCACCTACATTCGCATTGGGCGACTCGATTACACGATGTTGGTAAATGGACGCCTCGCCAATCCGAAGTGGATCATCAACTTCGAGGCGCCTTCGCTGCCAAAAATCCTCATGGGTTTCGGCTCGATATGGGCGGCGCAACATCGCGCACCCGGCGATTGGCTGATCGGCGCGCGCATCCCTGGGGTGATTCTTGGCTCACTGTTCATTGTGCTCATCTACTGGCTCGCCCGCCCAATCTTTGGCAAGTTGCCCGCGCTATTTGGAGCACTGGCACTGGCACTCAGCCCGTGGGTCGCCTATTTCACTGCCATCGCCTACCTGGATAGCTATCTGCTTGGCTTCGTGACGCTCGCCATTTTGCTAACCTGGCACGCGACGCGGCAACCATGGCTGTTCGCGCTGGAGGGGATGTTGCTTGGGCTCAGTTTCGACTCGAAATATACTGGCACGTTTGCAATACTGCCTATCGGCGCGTATCTCGCCTATTACTACGCCTTCCGTGTGCATCACAGGCCGCCGAAGCATCTGCTGCTGATCCCGCTCGCTGCCCTCGTCGCCATCTACGTCGCTGACCCCGCCATCTGGGTGTCGCCGTTGGATCGCCTGTGGGCTGGTGTCGTCTTCCAATGGGAGCACGCGGCGCACGGGCATTCGGTCTACCTCAACGGTCGTGTCTGGGACCACGTGCCGCCGGGTGAAGTCGTCTTCATCCTCATCGCCAAAATGAGCCTCTTCATCTGCATTCCGGCGCTCCTGGCGCTCCCATGGGCATTCGTGCGCATCCTGCGGGCGCGTGGCACACCGAACGGTCGTGATGAGCGAGCGGCATTTATCTTCTTCTGGCTGTTCGGAATGTTGCTGCCTTTTGGGCTTCTCAACATCGTCGTCGGCACGCACTATATGCTCCCACTTGCCCCCGCCGTCACCTTTATCGGCGCGTGGGCGTTGGTTGGCGCGTGCCGCTGGTTAGGCCCTCGCCTCACCACATGGGGAGCAACTGGACTGACCGCGCTTCGTGCCCGCACGCAGATACGGTGGTCGCTACCAGCGCACGGACCGCGGTGGATGGCCAACGTACGCGCATATCTCACCCAGAGGACCGTACGCCAACTGACAGTGCGGGCGCTGCTGGTGGCGGCATGTGTCGCGGCAGTGGCTCCGCCGGTATCCGGATTGCTCAATGTCGCGCAGGCCGAGGGATATACCAGCGAGTGGCTCCACGGCGAGAATTCAGCCCTCCAGGTGGCATATCCAGCGTATGCGGACGCGACCCAATGGGTGACAGATCACTCCAATGGCTGGGTGACAGTGACGCTGGTCGGAACCCCTGGCACGCTCGATTACTGGATGCTGACCCGTCAATATCTCTACCCTGAGCGCATCCGGATGGCCACAGCGAGTCTGGTGATCGGGCAGCCGTTCGTGGCGCCAAGTGTTCCCCGCGGCCGACCACATTATCTCATCTGGCCCGCGCATCTCATCCAGCGAGGGTTTCCAACGCTGCCAGACTGGCAGAGCAAGATCGTCGCGACGATCAGAGGCGGCGATACCATCTATTGCTACATTCTTCGCATCCAGTAGCCACCCCAACCACTACCCAACCAGCGCCCGGCCACTACAGGAACTCGAACGATTGCTGCATCAACTCAAAAAATGGGTCGATCGCTGGGAAGGTATTCACAGGGGCCAGGGTCAGGATGAAGACGGTATGATTGCCATGGATAATCGCGAGCACTTTCGCGTGCATCGCCATCTGCTGGTTATTCATGAGCAGCGTGACATCCCCTGATTTCTGCGTCCAGCTCTCACCCGCGAAGAAGACTGGCGTTGGC
>DAHUXT010000223.1 GCA_027307065.1 Ktedonobacteria bacterium | reverse complement strand
CTACACCAGCGCCGATGGCGGCACAACCTGGGCCGCTGTGGCTCCAGTAGTCGGCTCGGCTGGAGCAGCAGGGCAGTCGCTGCCGAAGTCCGCAGCCGTGCAATTGCTGTACTGGAACAGCTTTGACAAGGTTCTGTACGCGGCGGTCTCAGGGACCGGAACAGGAATATATGCCTCGCGTGATGACGGAGCAACCTGGAGCGCAGAGGACAAGGGCGTGCCGTCTCATACTGATGCGTTCGATCTGCTGACCCTGCCGTCTGGTGGCATCTCGGTCTCCGGCCCGACACTCTACGCGGCGACCTCGGCTGGCGTGTATGCGCGTGTGATTGGCGCTGATTCGTGGCAATCGTTGAGCGATGGTCTGCCAACGGGCACGGTGTATTCGCTAGCGACTTATGCGAAGACGGCGGGTCTGCTCTACGCTGGGGCGGGGAAGTCGGTATATGTCAGTGCGGATGGCGGCAAGCAATGGCGGCAGGTCGCTGATGGACTTTCGCACGCGGTGCCCGCGATTGTGGTTGTGCCAGGGCAAAATACTCCTACAGTGACGTTTGCCGCCTCCGGGCAGATCGCGCGTTATCCCGCCGCCAAGGCCGGCAGTGGCGGTATTCTTGGTTCGCTGATCGTAATTCTCATCGTAGGAGGAACCGCCTGGTACATCCTCGCTCGGTACGGGATCCTCCCAAGCTACAAGGATTTGCGCAGGCGGTTTGGCACGCGTGTCCGTGAGACGAGACGCATTCCGGACGCATGAGTTCGCCGATGCTGCGTGTAGAAGTACGGGTCGAGGACGCTCACCTCGGTGAGGCAGGCGACTGAAGTCGCGCCTGGATGGTCTGCGGGCCACGAAGCCCGCCTGCGCGGGCTAGGATGAGAAAGTGGCATCCTCCATGACGTCATGAACGTTGGTGGTAGGTGTGGCGGCGCGAGTTCGCCGTTCGAGAGTTCCCTGGGCCATGAGCAGCGAAATAGCGCGTTCCAATCGCATGCGACCTACATGCGACCTACATGCGACCTACATGCGGTCGAGTTGCCGAAGCGTGGAGTTGATGGCGACGCGCAGGCTCTCGACGACACCGCCGCCGTTCACGGCGATCGCCTCGAAGCTGGGGCTGTGGAACGGGTTGAGATACTGCTCCAGGATTGGTACTGGCAAGATGTCTGGCAAGTCGCGCTTGTTCCACTGCATGACGAGTGGGAACTCGCCGGGGCGTTTGCCCATGCGACGCAACTGCTCACGCAACTCATTGAAGCTCTCGATGTTCTCCTGGAGCTTGTTTGCCTGTGAGTCGGCGACAAAAACGACGCAATCCGCGCCTTTGAGCACCGAGATGCGCGTCTGCTGATACAGCACCTGCCCGGGCACGGTGTAGAGTTGGAATCGAATGGTAAAGCCATGCACCCGGCCAAGTTCCAGGGGAAGCAGGTCAAAATAGAGCGTGCGCTCCGTCTCGGTATCAATTGAAACCATCTCGCCGACATCAGCCGGGTTGACCGTACGATGAATGAAATGCAGATTTGTGGTCTTGCCGCTCAGGCCGATACCGTAATACACAATTTTACAGTTGATCTCGCGTTTCGCCATGTTGATGAGCGACATATTGACTCCTGCCCCACCTCGCGGTTTTATCGTCCGGCTGCGGCGGCGCCTAGCCACCATCGCCATAACGTCATTGTACGTTCCAGAGTGCCCGATGTGACCGGCACGTCCTCCGTGATAGACGACACACATCACGCGCGCTCTTGCTTGGGTATGCTCTCGTTGCAGTGTTATTGTATCGCACCGCGCCAACTTGCACGCGCATTGGCCCTTACGGTCAGCCCTTCGGCGGCTCGGGCAAACGCGCAAGAAAGCGTTCCAGCACGATGCGGAAGCGTTCGTGAGTGCCATCGCCGATGAGTTGGGTGTCGTCGCGCGCGCTGATGCGGAAGACGAGCCGACGGCCGTCCACCTCGACCAACTCAGCGGTGGCGATCACATGGCCACCAACCGGAGTCGCGGCCAGATGTCGCACATGTACCACCGTGCCGACGGTCGTCTCGCCAGGGGGAAGTTCTGGCTGAACGAGCAGCCAAGCGGCATTCTCCATGAGCCCAATCATGGCGGGAGTGCCCAGCACGTGGACGCCACCCGCGCCAAAGGCCGCCGCGGTTTGCTCCTCGCCAACGGTGAGCCTCGCCTCGCCCAGCATGCCGACCGTCAGCGCCATTCAGCGGTCTCCCTTCCGGCTACCCGCAGTGTACCCGCATCGTTGTCGCAAGCAGCGTATCATATTGCCGACCACATTGCAGGTCACAATCCTGACAATGTATGCGCGGGCGCTTCATGGTCGCGCCGCCTGAAGGTCTCTCTCGTTGACGCCGGGACCTCTCGAATGGGATAATTCCCTGATGGAGCGCGGCAGTCGTTGCCGAGCGCACAGAGGGCTGGAGTAGCAGGACTATGCAGAATCCGACAAGCGCGATCGAACCGCATTCCGATGCGAGTCTCGCTCCGTCGCAGGACACCCAACTTGGAATCTCGGTTGTGGTGCCCGTTTTCAACGAGGAACAGAGTCTGCGCCCGCTCTACGATGCCCTCACTGCCGCGCTGGATGGCCTGGGCCAGTCCTATGAGATCCTCTTCGTCGATGATGGGAGCCGCGACGGTTCATTCGATACGCTCAAGGCGTTGCATACCGAGGATCAGCGCGTACGCGTGATTCGCTTTCGCCGCAACTTCGGCAAGACCCCGGCGTTGGTCGCGGGATTCTCGCACGCTCATGGCAAGATCGTTTTCACGATGGATGCCGATCTGCAGGACGATCCAGCGGAGATGGGGCGATTTCTGGAAAAGCTCGATGAGGGCTACGACCTCGTCTCTGGTTGGAAGTACCCGCGCCACGACCCGATTACGAAAACGTGGCCGTCGTTCTTTTTCAATCGCATGGTGAGCGCCAGCACGGGTGTTCGGCTGCACGACATCAACTGTGGCTTCAAGGCATACCGGCGTGAGGTACTGGATGATGTGAAGCTGTATGGCGAGCTGCATCGCTTCATTCCAGTGCTGGCTCATCAGCGTGGCTTCCGCGTGACCGAGGTGAAAGTGCGCCATCACAAGCGCAAGTATGGCCGGTCGAAGTATGGGGCGCGCCGCTTTCTGCGCGGATTTCTCGATCTGGTGATGGTCGTGTTCCTGATGCAATATCTACAGACGCCGCTGCGCCTCTTCGGCACGATTGGACTGATCTCGACCGTCGCTGGTGTGCTGGTAGACCTCTATGTCGTGCTCGACCGCTTCCTGCCCTTTGGCTCCCATCAGGAGATCCACAATCGACCGCTGCTATTCGTCGGCATACTTCTGCTGATCTTCGGCATCAGTTTCATCCTGACCGGTCTGCAAAGCGAGATGATTCGCCACTTTGCGTATCGACCGGAGGACGAATATAGCATCAGGCAGGTGCTCGACTAATGGCGGAACACGAGCCAACATCGCATTCGACTGCGGGCGTCATCGCCCGTGCGTTGGGCTGGCTTCGCGCCCACAGGCGCTTGGTACAGGTTGTGGTGGTAGCGCTTATCCTGCTATTCCTCGGCCTGGGCGTCCGTTCCAGTTGGACGAGACTCACACACTTCCAGTGGCATGTGCAGTGGGGGTTGTTGGTGGCCGCGCTGGCGCTCTTCATCGCGCAAGAGTTGTCCTATGCGCTGATCTGGCGGGGCATCTTGCGGCGTCTTGGGAGCCATCTCGATCTCGTCGCAAGCGAGCGCATCTATCTGAGCGCCGAATTTGTCCGCTATATACCGGGCAACGTCTGGCATGTTGTGGCGCGTGTTCTGGGCGCGGAGCGCCGTGGGGTACCCAAGGCCATCGGACTGGCAAGCATGGTGGTGGAACTGGCCACCAAGATCACCTCGGCGGCGCTGGTGTTTGCCGTCTCACTGCTGTTCTGGCCTGATGTCTCTGGAATTACCCGCGTCGTCCCGCGTGACGTGATCGTGGGGATCGGAATCGTCGGCGTACCGCTGCTGCTATTGGGACTGCACCCGCGCCTGTTGCAAGCTGGGTTGAATCGTGGATTGCGGCTCGTTCGCCGCGAGCCCGTAACACTTACCCTGCGGTATCGCGACATTCTCATCATCACGGGCTACTGGGCCTTGAGCTGGGTGGTTGCCGGAATTGGATTCTACTTGCTGGTGCGCTCGCTTACGGCGACGCAGCTCACTATCGCGGCGTTGGCGCTGGCCATTGGCATCAACGCGATGGGATGGGACGTGGGCTTTCTGAGCTTCCTGACGCCCAGCGGCCTTGGCTTTCGCGAGGTTGCTATCGCCGGATTGCTGGTGGCGTGTGGGCTGGTTGCCGGGGCGGACGTGAGCCTGGGCGTCGCGATCGTGGTTGCCTTCATGGCACGACTGCTCACCACAGCGGCTGAACTCGTCTGTGTCAGTGCTGCATATCTTGCTCCGGGGAGCGTGCGCACGCAGCGGCCGAACGCCGAACCTGCGCCGGACGCGAAGAGAGCCGGGGGATTAGGCTAGCCCTGTTGACGGCAGAAGCAGGCGCACTCTACAATGCGCGCCATAGCCCACAAGACAATGCGGTGTGGGCGACACGGACATCGGCGACCGGGGGGAGAAAGGACAACGGCCGTGGGGCCAGTGGGTGGGGGAAATCTCGTCGGGCGCAAACTCGGTGACTATCAATTGCAGTCGTTGCTCGGTGCGGGCGGCATGGCGGAGGTCTACCGCGCGCTGGAGTTGCCGCTGGGGCGCGAGGTCGCGGTGAAGGTGTTGCCAGCCGCGCTGGCTGCCGATCCTAATTACGTGGCGCGTTTTCGCACGGAGGCGCGGCGGGTCGCGCAATTGCGGCACCCACACATTGTCGAAGTCTACGCGTTCAACGGTGGCGAACATGGCGACCTGCTCTACCTCGTCATGCCGGTGCTGCGTGAATCACTGCGCGACCGTCTCGATCACGAGGGAAGACTCTCAATCGAGGAATCCATTCGCATCGTGACCGAAATTGCCTCAGGTCTTGAGGTCGCGCATGGCATGGGTCTGGTGCATCGCGATGTCAAGCCGGAAAATATCCTGCTTGATCAGAATGGCCAGGCAAAGCTGACCGATTTTGGCATCGCCCGCGAGATGCCTGCCCATCGCCAGGGGACCACTGCGCAGACACTCGCCGCGACTGGCCTCCCCGTTGGCACGCCCGAATACATGGCTCCGGAACAATTACGCGGTGGGACGGTGGATCAGCGAGCCGACATCTACGCGCTGGCTTCGGTGCTTTATGAGCTGCTGACCGGGCGTGTTCCGCACGAGGCGGAGACGCCGTATGAAGTGGCCGCGTTGGTGCTGACAGAGCCGACGACGCCACCATCGCAGCGGAATCCAGACGTATCGCCCGAGCTTGAACGAGTCGTGATGACCGCGCTCGAAAAGATCCCCACCAAGCGATATCCCGATATGCGGCGTTTTGCGATGGACCTGAACGCGGCGGCACGCACTGGCAAAGCGACCATGCGCGGGATGGCGGGAGGGTGGCAGCGTAAGACGGCACGCATCGCGTGGAATCAGGATGTGGACGGCGCCTACGCGGATGTGGCGACCGACTCACTCGATGCCGTTGGCGTGAGTGCCGGTCGAGCGTCTGGCGGGGTTCTTTCACGCTATCGCTGGTTGCTGTTGCTCGTTGCCTCCGGCATTATCCTGGCGAGTCTTTGCGGTGGCGGCGCGATGATGGTGTTAAATGGTTTCCCCTTTGGCGGCACAACACCCGCGAGCGTCTCGGGGCCAACGGCGACGCAGACCTCCGATGCAGCCAGCGCGATTCCTTCAGCAACGGATAGTCCGACAGCCACGCCATCGCCAACGGTAACAGCGACCGCCACGGCGGTTCCCACAGGCGTCCCGCCGGCGGTGTATTTGACCTTCTCGCCGTCGCCTCTCGTCTTGGTCGCGACCGGTCATACATGCACTGCAACGCAGACCATTACCAATCACTCAGCCGGGCGCGTGGGGTGGACCTGGGTCTCGCCACAACTGGACGCGTCGTATTCGTTTACGCTCAACGGCGGCTCCCAGTCCTGGCCACCGTCGGATATGAGTCCCGGTCTGGTGTCGGGTGCAACAGATACCTTGTTGATCAAGGTCTCGGGGTGCGCTAACAAGCCGCCGTCGATTCGAATTTTCGCGAAG
>DAHUXT010000222.1 GCA_027307065.1 Ktedonobacteria bacterium | reverse complement strand
GGCGCACTCGGACAGGTCATCCCCGCTGGCACACCGCCAGGAACCACTATCAGTATTCGCGGACTGTTCGCGTCGGTTCCCGCGAGGCGGAAATTTCTCAAGACACGCGCCACCGAAACCGCCCATTGTCTGCGCCTGCTCGAACAGTACGCGCTGGCGTGGCCTTCGGTGCGGTTCACCGCCATCAGCGAGGGGCGACAGGTCTTTAGCACGCCCGGCGATGGCAAGTTGCTCAGCGCGATTGTCGCGGTCTACGGGCTGCGCGTGGCCGAACAGATGGTGGCGCTGGATGACGAGACAGCGAGCGACACTGAAGCCACCGATAGTCCGCCGCAAACGGGTGGCGCGGCCAGCCAGCGTCCTGAGCGTCCTGAGCGTCCGCAGGTGAGCGGTTACGTCAGCCGTCCCTCGTGCTACAAGGCGACACGCCAGTTCATCTCGTTCTTCGTCAATGGGCGCTGGGTGCAGAGCCGCACGCTTTCGTACGCGGTCGAGGAGGCGTATCATTCGCTGCTGCTCACCGGGCGCCACCCCGTCGCGGTCATCAACATCGCGCTCGATCCAGCCGAGATGGATGTCAATGTCCATCCCGCCAAAACGGAGGTGCGATTTCTGCGCGAGCGGATGGTCTACGCGGCGGTTCAGCGAGCGGTGCGCGCGGCGGTTCTCGCCACCGCCGAGACACCCGAACTCTCTGGCCGGGCATTCGGTGCGCCGGTGTGGCCAGCGCCAGAATCGGCGCCGTCTGCCACGATAGCGGGCGTTCAACTGCAGGCCTCGCAACTACCCGGAACCGCAACGGATTCGCTCTGGCGCGGAACGGGCGGCACCACGGCCGAATCAGCAGCGCGTGGTGCGGCGGGCGGATTCGCGCTGCCAGGGGTGGCTGCGGACGGAATGGTTGGCGGCAAGAAGCTCCCAGCGCTGCGGGTGCTGGGGCAGGTGTCGCAGAGCTACATCATTACTGAGGGGCCAGACGGCGTCTATATGGTGGATCAACACGCTGCCCACGAACGCATCCTGCTGGAGAAGATGATCGCCGAGTGGCGGGCGCGTGGTGTCTCGTCGCAACTGTTGCTGGAGCCGCAGACCGTGGAGCTTGCGGCAATCGAGCACGAGTCGGTCGAAGAGCATCTCGACCAGTTGCGCAGTATAGGCTTCGAGATCGAACCGTTCGGCGGCGACGCGATGCTGGTGCGAGCCGTTCCGGCAACCATCAGCACCCAGGCGCATCCACAATCGCTCAGGGAACTTCTGCTGGAGCTTGTCGGCGCCGATAGCGAGGCGGCCAGCCATGGCGAGACCTGGGAGGAGCACGCGCTCGCCAATGTCGCCTGCAAAGCCGCCATCAAGGCGGGCCAGACGCTCTCACCCGAAGAGCAGCGCGAGATGATTCGCCAGCTCGAACAGGTGGACGCGCACCAGAGTTGCTGTCACGGACGCCCGACGATGGTCCATCTCAGCCTGGCCGCGCTCGAACGCGAATTCGACCGCCGCTAGACGCCGATAAACGCCAGGAGCATCGACGTGCGCGAACTCTCACGCATTCTTGCCGCTCGCATTCACCAGGACGGCCCGATCACCTTCGCCGATTTCATGGCAGATGCGTTGTATCACCCCAGCTATGGCTATTATGTCGGCAGCGGCGAGGGACGCGAACCGGTCGGCTGGGAGGGCGACTACTTTACCAGCGGCGACCTGCATCCCCTCTGGGGAGAATCCCTCGCGAAGCAACTGCACCAGATGTGGGACCTGCTCGGGCGTCCAGCCCGCTTCGATGTGGTCGAGCCGGGGGCTGGCCGTGGACTGCTGGCGCGGGACGTGTGGAGATGGGCGCTACGACACGCGCCCGATTGGGCCACCGCGCTCCACTACACGCTGGCGGATCGCGCGCCCACTGGCACACCATTGCACACTGCCCGCGAGACCCGCCTGGCGACGGAGCTGGCGCGTTTGGGCGTGCCCGAAGCAGCGACATCGTGGGCCGTGGGACTGCATGACGCGCTGCCCACCGATGGCCTCACCGGGTGCATCGTCTCGAACGAGTTGGCCGACGCGCTTCCGGTACACATTGTCGAAAAACACGGAGACGATTTGCGCGAAATCTACGTAGGTATAAATAGGACGGCGGGGCGCTTTGTCGAACAGCCTGGCGAGCCATCGTCGCCGGAGGTGGCGGCCTACCTGGACGATTATCGCGTCCCCTGGCGCGGCTATCCCGACGGCTGGCGAGCAGAGGTCTGCCTGGAGGCGCGCGCGTGGATGCGGCAGATTGCGGCGGGGGTACGGCGAGGATTCGTGCTGACGATCGATTACGGTGACACAGCGCGCAGACTCTACACCCCTCATCGCCGGCGCGGCACACTTGCCGCCTACAGCCAGCACCAATTTGGCGACCGTCCGTTGGCGCACCCTGGCTCGCAAGATCTCACGGCGCACGTCAACTTTAGCGCGCTCATCCTGACCGGGCGCGAGAGAGGTCTGCGCCTGGCGGGCCTCACCACGCAGGCGAATTTTCTCACCGGGCTGGGCTTTCGCGAGGGCATCGCCGCGCTGGGCCGGTATCAAACACCTGGCACGGTGCATGCCATCTTGACTGGTGATAGCCAGATCGACTATCTGCGTCGCGTCTCGCAGCGGAACGCGCTGAGTGTGCTGCTGAACCCAGCGGGGCTTGGCGGCTTTAAGGTGCTCATCCAGCAGCGGGGCGTGCCCGGCGCGGGCAGGCAACTCCTGGGGCTTCGGATGCCCCATGCGTGACGCAGGCTGACGATCAGTGGCTGATCACCGGGTACGCCGAGCATTTTTCCGCGGGCAAGGCACGGCTGATCTGGGTATAACGGCGCATCAGAGGGACGTTGGTCGGTCTCCCATGACACTGACGCGCGCCCAGCCAATCACGTATAATTGTCGACAGTGAGCCAGCGGCTTCACCACCTATTCAGCGGGATCATGGAGGCGGACATGCGCGACCCGAAGGATCGCTATCTAGGGAAGTACCGCATCATGGACCCTATCGGCTCCGGCGGCATGGCACGCGTCTATCGGGCGTATCAGGAGTCGCTGGAGCGCTACGTCGCCATCAAGACAATCCCCACGAGCAGCGACCGCCACATGATCGCCCGCTTCCAGCAGGAGGCCAAGCTGATCGCCCGGCTCTCGCATCAGAATATCCTTCCGGTCTATGACTACGGCGATGAGGGCGGCTGGGCCTACATTGTCATGGAATATGTGCCCGGAGGCACCGTGCGCGACAAGCTCGCCACCGCCGAGGCGACCCACATGCTGACGCCGCTATGGTGGGTACTCAAGATTTGCGAACAGGCGGCACTCGCGCTGGACTACGCCCACAGCGCGAAGGTGATTCACCGCGACGTCAAGCCGGCTAACATGCTGCTACGCAGTGAAGAGCACATGCTGCTCTCCGATTTCGGCATCGCCACGATCATCGCGGCCAACGCGTCGAGCCACCGGGGCAGCGTCGGCGTCGGCACCCCACAATACATGGCGCCCGAACAGGGCATGCCACACCACTCCGTTGACGGCCGGTCGGACATCTACGCGCTCGGCGTGGTGCTCTATCAGGCGGTCACCAATCGGCTGCCATTCTACGCCGACCAGCCCGCTGCGATCATCCAGAAGCAAATTAGCGAGCCGCTCGTGCCGCCAAGCATGTATAATCCCGCGCTGCCGCCGTCTGTCCAACATATCGTGATGCGGGCGATGGCGAAGGATCCCGGTCAACGCTACCAACGCGCCAGCGAGATGGCGACCGCTCTCGCCGATGCCCAGGCGGCGCTCGGTTCGGCGCGCCAGGCAAACCCTACCGCGCGCGTCGCAATTGTCTCGTCTGCCGCCGTTCCGCAACCGATTCCGTTCGTGCCACCGGGAGACGCGCGACCCGCTGGCGCATGCCTCCGGTGCGGCACTGTGAACAATCCCGCCAATCGCTTCTGCACCTTCTGCGGATACGACCTCTCCGGTGGGCGCGCCCAGGTAGACCGCGTGCTCGGCCCAAACGGACACCCAGTGCGCTGCCGGTTAACCTTTCTCAACGGGCTGTTGGTCGGCCGAAGCTTCGTGCTGCATCAGGATGTCACGACCATCGGGCGCACCACCGGCAATGACGTGCTGATTCTCGACGGTACCGTCTCGCGTCATCATGCGCGGCTCATCTTCCACAATGGACAGTGGTCCATCGAAGACGCGGGCAGCGCCAACGGCACCTTCGTCAACGATCAGCGGGTCAAACGGCCGAAAACGCTACGCAACAACGACCGAATCCGCGTCGGCGACGCCTTCGCCAATTTCGAAATCATCTCCTGACACACGGCGCGAACCCGGCGTCTGTCCCCCTCGTAGTATTCAGCGGGCGCACAAACCATAGGCGCGCGTGCCCATTTGGGGAACAGCCACACATAGCGACAGGATTGCGAGCTATGAGCGCGGAAATTCAGCCTGACGCCAGGCCTTTCGATGAGATGCCCATCATAACACGGCTCGACGACTATTCCTTCACCATGCCAACCTTGCTGGCACGCGAGTCACAGCGGCTCGGACCGATCTTTCGGGCGCAGGTAAGCGAAGAGGGGCAGGCCACGTTTGGCCGATGGATCGTCTTCATGGTCGGACCAGAGGCCAATCGCTTCGTGATGCACTCGCATCGCGAGCACTTCAGCCACGATCTCGGCTGGTCGCCAACCCTCGGAGGCATCTTCGAGAAGGGTTTGCTCAATACCGACGACCCCGAGCACGCTCGCCAACGCAGATTGATGAATCCGGCATTCGCCATCTCGTACATGACTCGCTATCTGCCGATCATGAACCGTGTCATCGCGGACCGCAGCCGCGACTGGGCCGAGCGCGGCGAGATCGACATCTACGCCGAGGCGCGCAAGATCACGTTCGATGTGGCAGCGGAGTGTCTGGTCGGCCTGCGCACCGGCGCCGATGTTGACCACCTGCGCGAGCTCTTCTATGCGCTGATGCAGCCCGACTGGGATGGCATCGAGACGATGGCTGAATACGTGGCCAAGATGATGAGCGTGCGCAACGAACTCGATGCGCTGCTGCTCGAGAAAATCGCCGCGTGCCGTGCGTCCCCAACCGACGACATCCTGGGCATGCTGGTGAAAGCGGGCGACGAACAGAGCGCACCCTTTACCGACCGTGAACTGCTAGGGCAGTTGCACATTCTACTGGTGGCGGGCCACGAGACCACCACGACACTGAGCGCCTGGCTGCTGTACCTGCTGGCGGAGCATCCCGAGTTGCTGGCGCGCATGCATACTGAGATGGACGAGGCGCTGGCCGCGACAGGTGGCGAAGTAACGCTCGACGCCATTCGCGCAATGCGGCTGCTGGGATACACCGTGGACGAGACGGGCAGGCTCTATTCTCCAGTCGGCAATGTGCCGCGTGGCGTGGTCAAAGACTTCGCCTTTGGCGGCTACCACGTGCCCGCTGGATCGCGCGTGCTGCTCTCGCTGGCGGCCTGCCACCGGCTGCCGAATATCTTCACCAACCCCGATGTATTCGATCCCGATCGCTTCGCCCCACCACGCGAGGATGACAAGCGCACGCCGTACTCACTCGTCACCTTTGGCGGCGGGCCGCGCATCTGTATTGGCATCAACTTCGCGCAGGTCGAGGTGAAGGCGATGGCGGCGCACATCCTGCGGCGCTATACGCTCAAGCCTGTCCCTGGCCAGGATTTGGCCCAGGTCTACTACAGCCCGATTGGATCACCGATCAATGGCATCCGGCTGCGCGTTGCGCCAAGAACTGAGCAATCAGGCGGGTAAATCACCAGTTCGAGACATAGAGCGCGTAGAGCGTGTGGCGTAGCGCGTGTGGCGAGCCTCCCTTGCCGCTCTTGACCGGCAAGGCAAGTTCGATTGGTCGATGGCCTTCCTTGATGGCTCGTTCGCACCCGCGAAGAAGGGCGGCGTCCGGATCGGCCTGACCAGGAAGGGCAAGGGCACGAAGTGGATGCTGGTCTTCGACGGCAACGAACTTCCCCTGGGCTTCTACCTCGATAGCGCCGTCCGCGATGATCGTGTCGCCTCCTCACATCTCCTCCAAAGCGATCGCGATGGACGATGTGATGGACAACGCCGTCCTAGCGGCACTATACTGGCGCCACTGCGCCGCTGGCGGCGCTTGGTTGTAACCTCCCGTGTAGAGGTATTG
>DAHUXT010000221.1 GCA_027307065.1 Ktedonobacteria bacterium | reverse complement strand
ATTTCGCGCACCCAGCGCCCACTGCCACAGCCGAGGTCCAAAATGTACGACGGCATGCTTATCGGCGCCAGAAAGTTGGCTCCCAGCACTGACCGCAGCATCACGTGTAAGAAGTCAGCGCGACTGACCACCTCTGCCTCCAACGGCACAGCATAGGTGGGTGTCAATGGCATGCGCCCCAGCGTAGAAGATGTGGGCGTTCTGGTGAATGGCGTGGTGGCAACGGCCGGGCGAGGCCCGCTAGGGCTGCTATCTGCCGGGTAGAAGCCTGAGTCACTAGTGGAGAAGGGGCCAAACCGGTACTCATCGGTGGGATGCCAGCTCATCGAAATACTCCTCCCGAGCAGCGCGGATGTGACAAAGCGGACGGACGCTCCCTTGCGTCGTCGTTCACGACCTACCGGAGAGAATTATAACCAACCGATATTACCAATTACCCCAATGAAAACCCCAGTTTTTGCGGGGGTGTGACGGTTTACCGGAATTGTTGGAGATGTTGCGTGTGGCGACGAGCGCCGCAGCGGAGGCTGGGAGCGGTCCGCGTGGCATCTCCGCGTGGCATGCAATCCATAGAACGAGCGCCTGTCCTCCTAGCCTACACCGACAGATTGTAGACGTAGAAATCGTTGTCGCGCTCCCAGCCGAGCGATTCGTAGAGGCGCTGCGCCGGGACGTTGTCTACTGCCGTCTGCAGCATCAGCCCGCGCGCGTGGGACTCCTGCGCGTGCGTCTGGGCGCGCGTCAGCAGTGCGCGGCCCACGCCAGCCTTGCGGGCTTCTGGCGTCACAAACAGGTCGTTCAGCAGCCAGCGGCGCTGCATCGCGGTGGACGAGAAGATGGGATAGAGCTGAGTGAAGCCAGCGGGTGTGCCATCGTTGAGCAGCGCCAGAAAGATGACCGATTCGCCGCGCTCCAGACGCTCGGTCAGAAATGCGCGCGCGCCGTCGAGATCGGATGCCCGCTTGTAGAACTGTCGATACCCGTCGAAGAGTGGAATCAGCGCCTCGATATCAGCCGTCGTGGCCTGGCGCACCTGCACACTGGTCATGATGCTCAATCCTTTATCTTCACTCGAATAGCTGCCTACTCGGTTGCCAGCAGCAGATGGTATTTGTTCTTGCCCGCGCGCACCAGAATCGCCAGGCCAAAGAGCGCGGTCTCGGGCGTGAGCAGCGTCTCGGCGTCGGTGATCCGCCGATCGTTGACGTACAGGCCCCCCTGCTGGATCAGTCGGCGCGCCTCACCCTTTGATTTCTGGATGCCCGCGCTCACAAGGGTTTCGACCAGAGGCAGGCCCGCTTTCAGCGCTGAGCGCGCGATGGGCGAGGTCGGCACCGCGCCCGCCAGATGGGGGAGCGCCGCTTCAGAAAGCGTCTGGATGCCCGCGCCAAAGAGCGCCTGTGACGCCTCCTCCACCGCACGAGCCGTCGCCTCGCCATGCACCAGCCTCGTCACCTCAAAGGCGAGCAAACGCTGGCCCACCCGGCTCGCGGGATCAGCCGCCTGTTTGCGGCCAATCTCGGCAATCTCATCCAGCGGCAGGAAGGTGAAGATCTTCAGGTAGCGTTCGACGTCGGCATCTTCGGTATTGATCCAGTATTGGTACAGCTCGTAGGCCGTCGTCAATTCCGGATCGAGGAAGAGCGAATTGCCCTCACTCTTGCCGAGCTTCTGGCCCGACGACGAGGTGATCAGCGGCGCGGTGAGCGCGTGAACGTGTGCATGGCGCGCGCGGCGAATGAGATCGACGCCAGCGGTGAGATTGCCCCACTGGTCATTGCCGCCGACCTGCACCGTGCAGCCGAGGTGGTCGAACAGGTGCAGGTAGTCGGTAGCCTGGAGCACCATGTAGCTGAACTCGGTGTACGAGATGCCCTGGTCGCGGTCTTCCAGCCGGGCGCGCACAGACTCCTTGGCGATCATCGCGTTGACGGAGAAGTGCTTGCCGATATCGCGCAGGTATTCGATCAGCGTCATCTTACCCAGCCAGTCAGCGTTGTTGAGCATCACCGCGCCGTTCGCGCCCTCGAATGAGAGAAACGGTTCCAGTTGGCGGCGAATGTGCTCGGCATTTTCGGCCACCTGCTCGGTGCTCAGCAGCACACGCTCTTCTGACTTAAAGCTAGGATCACCAATCATGCCGGTGCCACCGCCGACCAGCAGCAACGGACGATGGCCTGCGCGCTGAAAGTGCGCCAGGATCATGATCGGCACGAGGTTGCCAATTTGCAGACTTGGCCTGGTTGGGTCCCACCCGCAATAGACCGAGAGCATGCCCGTTGCCGCCGCCTCTGGCAGGCCACTCTCGGTGATCTGGCTGATCAAGCCGCGCTCCTCGAGCACAGCGATCACGTTCTTTTGGGACTTCTTCGGCGTAGCCATCGCTCTTTCAACCTCTTTCTCTCGGTCCAGTTCCCACGGGTGGATTGTCTGGTCCCAACGGGGCGATGCATGGCGGCGTGCCCACATGCTGAGACTAGCTGCGTTTGCCTGCGATTGTCTGGAATCACTCAGGCACAAGCTATTGTCTGCCATTCAGGCGCTTTAGCGCAAGGGGGAACCACGCGCGAGGTGCGCGCGTGAGACGCGTGAGACGCGTGAGACAAGTGCGAGTGGAAACAGCCGAGCCTCATACGAGTCTCGCCACCGTGGTGGTCATGGTGCATAGCGAAGCGTTCCGCAGCTCTCGCGGGCAGCATTCATGGTGCGGCGAACGGCACGCTACACGTGTCGCTGGGAGGCACGCTCGACGGTCTCCAGCAAGCTGTCGATGTCGAATGGCTTGGCGATCACCTCGACATGCATCTCTTGTAGCAAGGGTCCGACCTCCTGCAGGAGGTTGGCACTATTAGCGGTCATGAGCACAATCGAGTGGAGCGCCTTTAAGCGCGGATCGGCATTGACGGTGTTGAGGAATTCGATGCCACTAACCTTCGGCATCAGCAGGTCGAGCAAGACAACCAGCGGCACGGGACTCTCGCGCAACAGGTGCAGGGCCTGTTCGCCGTCGCTGACCTCCATCACATGGTGGTCGGTATCTTCGAGGACAAGACGGATTGTTTCGCGGATACCCTGATCGTCGTCCACGATGAGCACATGGGACATAGCAATCGCTCCTCGCATGGATGAGTCTCTTGAAGTACTGCTACGACACGTCAGCGAGAAGGACATGGGCCGCGATTGATGACCAGTCCGCAACGGGCCGTTGAGTGCCATAACCCCTGATCATCAGGCGTTCACATCCGCGAGGGTATGCAGGTATGCTTCCTACGCTGCTTATGCGGCTGCACACTGTTGGCGACGTTATTGCTGAGCGCAGTGTAACATACCCAATGGCAATATCCACTCACAATTTCCATAGGAGTGTTGAAGATGTTTTGACGCGCGCTATGCCAGGCCGATTCGTCCCAGCAGCCCGATCACGGGGGCCAATATGGGTCGCAACACACGGCGCAACGCCAGCGCGATCAGGCCGCCGAACACGCCACAGAGCGCGCCGCCGAGGATGTCGCCAGGGTAGTGCACGCCCACATAGACGCGCGCGAAGCCGATGGCAACAGCCGCCAGCAGCGCCAGCAGCGCCAGGAAGACAGCCAGCCCGCCTGCGACCCCGCGCCGCCAGAGCGCCGCCGCCACGACGACAAGCACGATGACGATGGCAAACGAAATCGCCATGTGATCGCTTGGGAAGGATGCGTCGGCGGTGTAGGGGATGAGCTTGTGGACGATGGCAGGATGAGAGACGAACGGGCGTGGCTCAAAGAGCACATTGCCGACGACGATATTGACGCCAAGCGCGATCACCGCCCCAATCACCGCGACAAGCAGGGTGACGTGGCCTTCCAGGCGGGCATCGTCGGTCTGGGTGTTGTGCTGGATCAGCGGCGACCACCGCGCCAGCCCGAACCAGAGCACCAGCAGCAGCACGGGCAGCAGAAAGATGAGATACGAGGCGGCGAAGATCATCGTCGGATCGAGCAAGGTCTGATGCCCTGCGTGTTCGTTGATCTTCTCGAAGAGATCCCAGTTGAGCGAGAGCACATCTTGCACCATAGCACATTCCTTCGATGCTACATGACTATGCGCGGCGACCGCGCGGTGATGAGTAGGACGCAGTATAGTCCTTTTTGCCTCGACTCAGCAATGAGTTTCTCCAACTGCCCACCCCGGTCAGATATCTGGCCCTCGCGCATATAACAAAACCGCCCACCAGCGGGGTGCTGGCAGACGGCGTGAGGCTGAGATCAAACGCAAGTGGACGCTCGACCCGCGGCTACGGCTGGTAGCTGGAGACGGTGAAGGTGAATGCCATCGTATTGCCCTGCTGGGTACCGCCGCTATTGATCACCGCCCAATAGGTCTCATCGCCAGACGACGAGACGGTACGAAGCAGCATAGACATCTGGCCGTGTGGCGCCGGGGCGAACTCGTGCCAACTGGTGTCGCCGGGCTTCCAGCTATAGACAATCGCCCCAGTAGCCCCGGTGGTTGTCAAATTCGAGGTGGGTGAAAACGCCACCACCAGCGAGCCATCGGCGCGCACGATGAGCGGCGCGATGACAGGCTGCGCTTTGTTTGGCACGCCCTTCAGCGGCGAGGTCTTCCAGGTGTGGCCGCCGTCATTGCTCATGAGAAACTCGTTGGCGGTCTGAGCGACGCTAATGATGTGCGGCTGCCAACTAACGGCGGGTAGGTTGATGTACAGCCAGTATTTGCCGCCCACCAGCACCGATGTCATGCCCTGAGACGCGCCCACCGGCAGGTAGCTGACGTGCACCCAGGTCGCGCCCGCGTCGTCGCTACGGTCGAGGGCAAGCGCTGGTGAGTTCAGCACGTCGCATGAGCCACGGCTGACGGCGGCGAAGATGGTCTGGCCACCGGGCTGCGGGGCGAAGTCACAGACACCCTGGCCAAGGCCGCCCGCATCGGCGACATGCCAGCTCGCGCCGCTATCGGTGCTCTTGACTAGCCGGTTGCCGGGGGAGACACAGGTGGGGCCACAACTGAGCATCGCATAGAGGCGCGTTCCCTGGGCCTGGATGGGCGACCCAGCATAGGGCGCTGAGTCTGAAAGCGGCGTCGAGATCGTGCCATTGATTGGGAAGGTAATGGCATGCCACGACTTGCCCTCGTCGGTGGTGCGATAGGTAGTGCTGCACGGCACCTGTCCGGATGCGAGGATGTTGCCGTGCGTCGCGCTACCCGCCGCCAGCGACGATGACGGGCATCCGCTCGTCCCCTGCCCATAGGCCAGATTCACCGTAACGGTCAGGAATGCGGCGTGGGCATCGAGCGGACTGGCGAATATCTCGATATCGATAGCTTTATCGGAGCCAGACGGCAACTTCAGCGTCTGCCAGGAGGCGCCGCCATTATTGGAACGGCGCACGGTAATAGGAGCAAGCGTCGTTTCGTAGACGATTGCCGGGTTCCTGGGCGAGAACTGCGGATAGGGTGTCTGGGTAAACGTCTGGGTGGTGTACGTCAGGCCGTCGATGGGATGCCATTGGCCGTGCGCGCCAGACAGTGGCGTCTGCGCGGTAGTCTGCGCGTTGGAGGTCGCCGTACCGCCAGTGTTCGCTGGGCCAAACGCTCCCTTGCCAGCGGCGAAGCCCCGCAACAGCAACGCGAACAGAACAATCAGCGCGACGGCTGATGTGACCGCCGCGACGGTGCGCCAGCGGCTGTGTGGGATGATGGGCAGGCCAGTCCGGACGGTCGGCGTCGAGGTTTCTGGCCGTTGCTCGTCGATCATCGTGATCTTCCCTCTATCATGTATGTGAGTTGGGATTGTATGGTGGGCATCCGTCGCACGCGCGGCATCCGTGTTATGGAGTGTGGCGCGGCGGCGAATATCGTCAAGTGTCAGAAATGGCGCGGTCTGGGCCGGGATGCCAAACTGTCGTTGGACGCTTTCCGCCACCACGCGGTCGGCGGCGGCAGCAGCCTCGTCCTGGCAGGTTGGGCATGCGTGTACGTGCCTGCGCAGCCCTTCGCGCTCGGCCGGGGAGAGCGTTCCGGCTCGAAGTCGTGGCAGCAGGGCCGCGTAGTAGGTGGCGTCCACCTCCACCAGGGGAAACCGGGTGGCGTAATAGCGCAGCCGCTTCTCCGGGTTGTTCGCCTCCGGCGGGTACCAGCCCGCCTCGATCAGCGTCCGGTCCGTCCATGACGCCGTGCCCACCCGGACCTCTCCCATGCCCACAGACCTGCCCCGCT
>DAHUXT010000220.1 GCA_027307065.1 Ktedonobacteria bacterium | reverse complement strand
GGCACGCTCGAAAGCGTCCCGCCGCCAGTCTGGAGCGACGAGGCGGCTGTTGGCGTGGTCATCGCCTCGCGCGGCTACCCAGGCGACTATGCCACTGGCTTCCCCATCACCGGGCTGGATGCCCTCGATCGCGACATCATCGCCTTTCACGCCGGAACGGCTCGCGAACCCGACGGCCAACTGGTGACCACCGGCGGGCGCGTGGTGACGCTGGTCGCGCGCGGAGCCACCATCGCCGAGGCGCGCGCGCGGGTCTACGCCAACATCGGGCGAGTATATTTCGAGGGGGCGCGCTGGCGCAGCGATATCGCCGCGCTGTAACGATTCGCCAACGATTCGCCGCGTCCCACGACCATGGAGCAGCGTCGAGCACAGCTTTGCCAAGCATGCAACCATCTGATAACCATCTGTCAACCACACACCACATTTCCGAAGGGAGCGATCTCATGGATGGCCGCCGCTGCACCATCGGCATGGATCTTGGCACGACATCGCTCAAAGCGGTGGCTTTCGCTGACGACGATCACGATATTGCGCGCGCCAATCGCGACGTCGAGCGGAGACTGGGTGAGGACGGCGCGGCCGAGGAAGATCCAGAGGCGGTGGCACAGGCGGCTACTGATGCTCTGGCCGAAGTGACGGCAGCCGTTCAGCGCCAGGGATATACTGTGGGGAGCGTCGGCATCAGCGCGGCCATGCACAGTTTGATTCCCATCGCCGCCGATGGGTACCCGCTCAGCCCGGCGATGCTCTGGATGGATACCCGCCCCGAATCCGAAGCCGAAGCGCTGTGGCAGACGGACGAGGGCCACGCCGTCTACGAACGCACCGGCACGCCAGTCTCAGCGATGTCACCCCTGGTAAAGCTGCGCTGGCTGCGTACCAGGCGGCCAGACATCTTTCAACAGGCAGCGCGCTTCGCCTCGCTCAAGGAATGGCTCTGGCATCGCTGGTTCGGCGTCTGGGAGGTAGATGCCTCGATTGCCAGCGCCACTGGGCTCTACAACCTGCGCGCCAACTCCTGGGATACGGACGCGCTGGCGCTCGCCGGAATCGCCCCCACGGCGCTCTCGACGCTGGTGGCCCCGACGTTTGCGCGACCGGCGCGGCAATCGGCGGGCTTGCGCGCAATCGGCCTACCCGACGATGCGGCGGTTGTCGTGGGCGCGTCTGATGGTCCGATGGCGAACCTGGGCGTTGGCGCGGTGGATGCAACGCAGATGGTGCTGACCGTCGGTACCAGCAGCGCCGTGCGGATGGGCTGCGCTGAGCCACTCACCGATGCGGCGTCGCGCAGCTTCTGCTACGTGCTTGCCGACGGGCGATTGATCGCGGGCGCTCCGAGCAACAGCGGCGGCGGCGTGCTCGACTGGCTGGCGCACACGCTAGCGAGCGGCCAGACATCCGCTGGCGATGATCCGATCGCCACACTGCTCGGCGCGGCGGCCACCGCCACCGATGCCCATTTGCTCTTTCTGCCATATGTCGCGGGCGAGCGGGCTCCCCTCTGGCGCGCGGACGCCCGTGGCAGCGTGGTTGGCCTGCGGCTGGAGCACACCCCCGCCCACATTGTGCGAGCCGCTACCGAGGGCATTATCTTTAACATGCGCTGGATGTCTGAGCGGCTGTTCGAGCGGCTGGGCACGCCGAACGAGTTGATCGCAACCGGTAAAGTGCTGGAAACCGACTGGATTCGCCAGCTCGTCGCGGACATCTTCGCGCTGCCGGTGCGCTTCTCTGGCGGCGCGGATGCCTCAGCGACGGGCGCGGCGACGCTCGCCAACATCGCCGCTGGTCAGTGGACCTGGGACGACGCTATCACGCGGCAGCGCACACGAAGCGGCGTGGTGGCACAGCCCTCGGCGGCGGGGAGTGGCTATCAGGCGAAGTACCATGCGTATCGCCAGCTGGCGCGTGTGCTGCTGGATATGCCAGGCGCGCACTAGCCAGCCGCTTACGTTCGCGGCGCGTGGCTGCGGCTAGCGTGGATTCAGCAACTTCAGCGCGGCGTTGATCTGGCGAACTCGTGCACGCGGGCCATAGATCACCACGGTATATTCGTCGGGCAGGTCTTCGACCTCGACGAGACAATGCGCCTGTTCCGCCAGGCGTGTCGCCACCGAGAGCAGACGATGCCGTTCCTGTTGACCGCTGGCCCGTGTGCTCAGCACGACACGTCCGAGCTTTTCCTCCGGCTCAAGCAGCGACTCGACCAGCGCCGTCAGATCCTCGATACCAAAGATGACCTGCATCGGCGGCGCATCGGGATAGATGCGTTTCAGGGCATCATCGTGGGGGGTGCTGCGACGGATGCGCGGCTCGACGATGCCACGCTTGCCACCAGTGGATGGCTGGGTAAGCCGCTCGGATTCCGCAACCGCCTGATCGTAGACGGTGCGCAGATGCTCCAGAAGCTCGTCGCGCTCATCGTCGGGCAGGTCGGCGTCAGGATGGACATAGGCGAAGAGGCCGCGCGCCATATCGTGGTAGATAAAGGGCTGCGCGCTCGCGACTTTGCGACCACAGTTGGCGCAGGTCGCCACGTTGAGGGTGCCCGCCAGCAGCCGATAGAGCAACTCAGGCTCCATCGTTACATTGACGGTCGAATAGATTGTTGTATCGAACGATTCGCCGCACGGACACTGAAAGGTGCGCACAGTGAATCGCGGCATGCTCTGGGACATTGGGTACTCGTTATTCTGGATACTGTGGGTTTCAGCCTTGATGGTGTTTGGTTCGCGCTCTGAAAATCGTATTCAGGACTCGCGCATGCCCTCTTCTGCGACGATCAACGACCGGCCACTTTTGCAATAGAGGCATGCATTACGTTCATGTACAGTGTATCATACGCACTAATATAGGCCATGGAGACAACCGGACAAAGCGATCCACGCGCGTTACGCGGCAGGCTTCCTCGATGGGAGATATCGGCGGCGTGAAACGTAGTCCCGTAGTGGAAGAGTGTTTGAGTTCGCAGGGGAGGCGAGGATGTCTCTCGAGCAGCGGCAACGCCGACTGCTAAATGCTGGCACCGTGCTGCTGGGCATACTCCTGGCCGTGGCAGCGACCGGCGCGCTGATCTCCGTGGGCCGCACCAACCGTGTGGGCAGCCCGGCGAACGGCGTGCGTGGCTCGTTGGGCGCGCCCATGCTCATCTCGACGTTAGAACAAGGCGCCATCAACTGCCCCTATGGAGCGTCTTTTTCGCCCGACGGGACACATGTGATGATTCTTGGCACCCAGGGAACGTGCGCGCCCACCACCGCCGCTCTTACCCTGACGCCCCACATAGCCGCGATTTACGATACGCGTTCCGGCGTAATGACGCTTTATACGCACCTGGAAAAGCTACTCGACATCGACACTAGCCTGCCATTGGACCAGCAGCCGATACGCGCGGAACACTACTTCAGCCTTGGCTGGTCCCCTGATGGCGACAACCTCGCCATCGTGTTTACCGCGTTCGATTCAGCGGATACCCTGACACCCGATCATGAAGTGGATGCCGGGCTGATTCTGCTGGACGCGGAGCACGGCTCAGGGCGTGTCTTGCGTGGCGATTCAGGCTTCTTTACGCTGCCAGGATCGTCGGCGAATGGATTTCCCATCTGGTCAACCGCGACGCCCCCCACTGAAGTCCCGGCGGTCGCCCCTGACCCCGGCCTGGCCTACGCGTGGAGCGCCCACGGCACACCCTATCCTATCGTGCGAGTACATGGATCACTGCGCCAGTTGCCCATTACCGCTGGACCGCGCTACCCGGTTGGTAATCCTGATGGCAACTCGACGTTTACGATCTGGCAACCGGGTGTGGTCATTGGCTCGAGCAGGAGCGCGAGCGCGGGCATCTTTACGACGGTGTTTCCATCCTGGTCGCCCGATGGCAAATACGTCACGCTGATCAACGTGGGCGCGCAATTGCCGCTGGCACAGCCTATCGCCGCGCAGAATCCCTCGGCGGTTTCAGATGTCAACGCGCTCGACTATCCGACACCCGCGACGCTGCCGCTTGTGCCCGCCCGCGATGCGGCTCTCGCGGCGGTGCAACGCCGAGCTGGCCCCGCTGGCTGGGCGCTGGTGGCGTGGAATCCGGCGGGTACGCTGCTGGCGAGCATCAATTGCCACGCATCCGGCGACGAACTGCTGGAAATTCGCGCAACCGACTCGGCCATCATCCAGGGGTCCGCAACGCTTCCGCTTGGTGCTGGTGACACCGGCTGCCGCAATCTCTCATCGGGCGCGTCGGCCTATCCCGCGCAGCCGATGATGGTGCTCTGGTCGCCCTCGGGCAATCAGGTAATGGTCTGCGACCAGAAGGCAGGAACACTCACTCTCTGGCGCGTGAGCCAGTCTGCTGCCTGATAACTCGCATTCGCCACGCGATCAGCCGCACCGCCCGCTAGTGGTATAATGGCGCGTAGGCCGCATACGCGGCGGGATTGGGCGCGGGCTGTTCCTGATGCGCCGCCTCTTCGATCTGCGGGAACAGGAACCAGGCGGTGGTCAGCCCAAAGATCGTGCCCGTCAGCAGGCGGAGCGCCAGATTGCTCTCGTGTACGCCGAAGAGTTGCGTGAAACCGTCGAGCGCCATCGGCACCATGCCAAGCAGCCAGTAGTACCACGGCAGCGCGCGGATGACGCGATGATTGCGGAACACGGTAAGCGCGACACCCGCCACGAGAATGGAAGTATAGATGGCGAGGCAGCGCGAGCAGAGGCACGTCTGGTAGCCCGCGATGAAGAACGAGTGTGAGGGTGTCTGGGCGCAGAAGAACCGGTAGGCATTGAAGATGCCGGATGCGGGGCCAGTCAGGCCTGCGGCGAATGCCAGTGGAGTGAGCAGCGAGATGCCAATGTAGAGGGCGAGGCCAGTGTTGATGATTCCCAGCCAGTGGTCGCGGATATATGCGAGCACCGGCTCGGCACGGTCCAGGAAGCGCGTCAGCGTACTACCGCGAGTGGCGTTCAGCAATGCGTGCGCCTCGGCAGGCGTCATATAGGGATCGGGCGAATCGCCCAGGCGCGACGTACCGGCCTCATCGGCCTGATAAGCTTGCTGGTTCTCCGGCTGGAAGTCGTCCGCTGATGGGGGAAGTGACATGTCCCGTCTCCTGGCTCTCGCGTGGCGTGCTGCGGCCCACAGACTTTGCATACCGGCAATCGTCTGCCGTGCTCACCCAGCATAGCACACGGATGTTACCGTCGTGTTACCAGGCATTACAGCAGGGGCATTGCCAGCGCTTTCCACCGTTGAACGCGCGAAGCACCACGGCAGTACCCATCGCGTCCAGCTTGACATCGGCCATCCTCCTGGGATATACTCATCTTTGCGACGCGGGGTAGAGCAGTGGTTAGCTCGTCGGGCTCGATTCCGTGAAGTGAGTGATAGTGAATACGAAGCTCAAAGGCGACATTGCCGAGCAAGCGGCCGTTCTTCACGCAATGAAGCATGGCTGGGGAGTGCTAAGACCAGTCGGAGATCGATTGCCTTACGATCTGGTTTTCGACGTTGAAGGTACTCTCATCAAAGTTCAGGTTAAGTCAGCATGGTTTGACGGTCCGTCTGGCAACTTTGTTGTTGACAATCGTCGAACAAAAACGAATCGTAGAATTATGGTTCGTGATGCTTATTCACCTAAGGACTTCGATTTTGCCTTGGTATATGTTGAAGACATGGATATCTTCTATGTCTTTCCCTGCGACGTATTTATCGGCTACGGCAGTGAAATTCACCTTGTCGAAGCCGACAAGCGCCAGCGAAGACCGAAATCTGCTGATTATCGCTGTGCGTGGGATCTCATTTCACAATGGGCTGCACACCGGGAAACTGATGTGCGAACACCTCACAAATTCGGGGAAGCCGTTGGCAGGGTAATCCCGAGCGAAGCTCTTGAGGACGAATAATCCGACGGAGAACGTGTAGAGACTTGATGTGAGGCCCCTAACGGGTAAAGCCGAGGGTGAAGGGAAAGTCCAGACTACAAACCGGTTCGCCGGGCAGCGAAAGCTGTAGTAGCAAGCATAACCCGGAGGTCGGCGGTTCGAATCCGCCCCCCGCTACCAAGTCTCGCCCTCGGGCTTTCGCTCGGGGGCGGTTGATTTGGCGAGGTAGCTCAGCGGTAGAGCTGCGGACTCATAAGCCGTCGGTCGTGGGTTCAAATCCCACCCTCGCCACCACGAATACCAGCAATGCCCATCTTTCCGCGTGCCCCCTCAGTTGCAGGGGGCTTTTTCGTAGCTAACCACTGCGAATCTGT
>DAHUXT010000021.1 GCA_027307065.1 Ktedonobacteria bacterium | reverse complement strand
GGTACAGAACTGTTCCGCCACAGCAGCCGCGGCGATTCGTTGCGCCTGCGACTGAATTGCCGTGCCAGCCTTTTGCGCGCTGATGAACGCAAACACGCCAATAGCGCCACAGATCAACAGCACGACCACCAGCGCGATACCACAGCCGATGAAGAGTCCGCGATTCGACTTCTTCGGCTGCTGGGGCTGCTGCGGATAGGGCGGCGGCGCCTGATTATAGCCAGGTTGTCCGTACGGCGGCGCCTGATTATACGCTGGTGGCTGATAGGGTGGCGGCTGCTGCGGATATCCGGGTTGCTGCGGATATTGCGGCTGGCCATACGCGGGCGGTTGGCCATAGCCCGGAGTTTGGCCATAGTCCGGCTGCTGGGGATTTGACTGCGGAGTGTTGGGATCGCCGGGAAATGAAGGATCATTCCCCGGGTAATTCTGGCCCATATTTGGTTACGCTCCCTCTGCGGTCGGTAGACAGTCCTCGATGCGCGATACGCCGCGAACCATTGGAATAACCGTCACTTGCATGCCCAACACTACCAGAGGTTGGACAGGGATACAAGTGAGCCACGCCACACCTGATACCGCAGCGAAGCAAACGTCTTCCGGCGCGCGTGGAGTTGGTATGGCATCTGCGGGCGAGCGCCGGGTGAGAGGTCAGGATACGGCCGAGGAGGCGGCTGAGAATGCCGAGAATAGCGCGAGTTGAACCAGCAATGTTATACTGTAACTGAGTATGCCTGACGGAGCCTCGAACTTCGCACCGACACGGCTTACATCGCAATTATGGCCTCAGGCTTCATGCTTCAGGCTTCAGATGGCAACAGTGTGAAAGGGTTACGCGATGTTTGACCCTGATGCAGATCTCGACATGCTCTACCAGTCCGAGGAGGTGAATCCCGACTGGTACAAAACGAATATACCCTGTCAGGTCGGCTGCCCAGCGCGCACCGATGTCTCGAATTACATCGGCCTGATTTCGCAGGGGCGCTTCGACGAGGCGTATGTGCTCAATCGCCGCTCGAACGTGGTTCCGGGCGTGTTGGGACGCACCTGCGCGCGGCCATGCGAGCCGGTCTGCCGCCGCAACAAGATTGACGGCAAGCCAGTCTCGATCTGCTGGCTCAAACGTGCCTCACACGATCACCGCGAATATCGCCATCTGCCCGAGCGACCGAAGGTGACCAAGGATCAGAAGGTCGCTGTAATCGGTGCTGGCTCGGCGGGCATCGCGGCTGCACGCGAACTGGCGGAGATGGGCTATCCCGTCACCGTTTACGACTACTATCCCGCCCCGGGTGGCATGATGGTTGGCGGCATCCCCGTCTGGCGCCTGCCACGCGAGGTCACGCAGGAAGAGTGCGACGAATATCTTGACGCGCTCGGCGTCGAAGTCAAACTGAACACTGCAATTGGCAAAGACATCCAGCTGACTGACCTGATGAACCAGTTCGACGCCACCTATATCGCGGCGGGCTGCATGCTCTCCAATCCGCTCACCGACCCGTATAACAAGGAAGTGCCTGGCGGCGAACTCTTCGGCGTGGTGCCGGGGCTGCCCTTCCTCGAAAAGGTCAACTTTGGCGAGCCAGTCTACGTCGGCAAGCGTGTTGCTGTACTCGGTGGCGGCTTCACCGCGATGGACTGCTGCCGCTCGGCCATGCGGTTCGGCGCCGAAAAGGTCTACGTGCTCTATCGCCGCTCGAAGGAAGAGATGCCTTCTGACGAGTATGAGGTGGATGAGGCGATGCTGGAGCATGTCGAGTTCATCTATCTCTGCTCGCCAGTCGAGGTGCTCAGCCAGGATGGCGAGCACGTCAGTGGACTCAAGATGGTGCGCAACCGCCTGGGCGATCCAGACCCCAGTGGCCGCCGCAAGGCAGTTCCGGTGAATGGGTCGGAGTTCGTGCTCGACGTCGACACCGTCATCTCGGCGTTCGGTCAGTATGCTGACACGTCGTGGATTCCGGCGCAGGAGCTTGGCCTGGAAGTGAACCGCTGGGGCATCCCCCTGGTTGACCGCGACACCTGGATGACCAGCAAGCCAGGTCTGTTCGCTGGTGGCGACTTCACCGAAGGCTCGCGCAACCTGATCTCGGCCATCGCCGACGGACGAGATGCCGCTGCCGCCATCAACCGCTATCTGGGTGGCGCGGACTCGCGGGCCGACGCGCCCATCGAGATCGAGTTGCCAGACTTCCGCCGGGGCATGGTTGACGATTACGAATCTATTCCATACCAGACGATTCCGGCGCTGCCGCTGCAAAAGCGCTTTAGCATCACCGCGGAGGCCGAGACCGGCTACAGCCCGGAGGAGGCCATCACACAGGCGCGGCGCTGTCTGCAGTGCCAACTCAACATCATGATCGATCCTTCGATCTGCATTCTGTGCAGTGGCTGTGTGGACATCTGCCCCTACGACTGCATTAGCATGCAGGGGCTGACCCGCGTGGTGAAGGGCGACCCGCTGCACCAGCTTGCCGGAAGCGACTGGGAGGGCGGCGCCGATATGATTATCGACGAAGAGAAGTGCATCCGCTGTGGGCTGTGCATCGTCCGCTGCCCCACCGATGCGATTTCGATGGTGCAGTTCCAGGCGGGCAGCGCCAACAACCGCTGGAGCGTCTCGAAGTTGCCCATTCTCAATCAGTCCTGATGTTGTTCCGGCTTCACTGGCATACCTTTGGGCGCGATGCTGCACATATGTGGTGTCGCGCCCGTCTTATGTATGCAGGTGTATGGTGTGGGATAACGCAGTCTGCTGTATGTTTCGGCGGGTCGAGCATCAGGAGCGGAAATGCCCCGCCACCGAGAGGGGATGGAGTATGCCAGCGCGGAGGTCGCTGCGGCGCGTGACAGTATGGATGCTGGTAGTGAGCTTGCTGCTGGTGGCGGCGTGCGCGCTGCCAACGGCTGGCCAGCCTCAGGACGGGCTCAATGGCGTCCAGGCTGCGTTGCCATCGCCAACGGGGCACAGTACATCCACTCCCTCGGGGTCCAGCAAGAACTGGCGGCGCGAACTGCTCATACGCCAGACAGTAGACAAATTGCTCAGCCACATGACGCTGGATGAGAAGCTTGGCCAGATGTTTCTCATCGAGACGACCTGGAAGGCCTATAACTCGGACGTCGACAACATGGTGGTGGGCATGCACGCTGGGGCGATGATCGTCTACGCGCAGAATATCACCGACTGGCAGCAGCTTCACGATTATCTTGCCTCTATTCAAGCGCACGCCAAGATTCCGCTGATGATCTCGATGGATGAAGAAGGCGGCGAGGTTGACCGGCTCGGCTTCCTCAATCTGGATCCCCCACTGCCGTCGGCGCAGTTTCTCGCATCGACCGGAAATCCTCGGAAGGCGTATGATGCGGGCGTCACCGCGGCGCAGGAAATGACCGCGCTTGGCATCAATACGAATCTCGCGCCGGTAGTTGATGTGCGCACCGTTCCCAACGCCATCGAGTGGACACGGCTCTACGGCGATGACCCGGCGACGGTAGATCGCTATGCGGGCGCATTTCTCAAGGGTATGCAGGATAACGGTGTGATCGGCTGCCTGAAGCATTGGCCGGGTATCGGCAGCATAACGCAGGATCCGCATCTGACGCTGCCAACGCTCGATCGCTCGATGGGGCAATTACAGTCGACCGAGTTCGCCGCGTTCAAGGGACTACTGGCCAACGACCCAGGCATGGTGATGGTGACGCATGTGATCGTGCCGGGCATCGACCCGAATCTCCCAGCGACGCTTTCTCCGGCGGTGGTGCAGCACACCCTGCGCGATAAGCTTGGCTATCAGGGCGTGGTGATGACCGATAGCCTCTATATGCAGGGCATCGCCGCGCATTATACGTTGCCACAGGCTGCGGTGATGTCCGTAGAGGCGGGAGACGACCTGCTGGAGGGCGCGTTTGATGCCTCTTCGATGTGGGGCATGCTCCAGGCGCTGCACACTGCGATCAATGCGGGTACCCTCTCCCGGGCGCGGATCGATCAGTCGGCGCGGCGCATCCTGACGCTGAAGGCGCGCTTCGGGCTAATTCCAGTCGTCGACCCGCACGCCAACCCTCCCGATGCCTTCTCTGGCGGCGCCGGACTCCTCGCGCAGGCCGATCTGCCCCACAACGGCTAAAAGCGCGCCCATGGTGATGTGACGCTCAGTGGATGACTACTCCCCAGAATGGTGTGTACCACAGCGGAAACGTGAGCGCCAGCATACCGGTGATGAAGACAGCCGACTCGCGTATCGCAAGAGTCCACCGCGATGGGATACGCCGACTTCCGGCCAGGACGAGCAGCACCGCGCCAAGAAGCGCCCAGGCCACCAACCCGACGAGCAGTCCGCGCACACCGCCGCTGGGGTCAGGATGCGGGACGGGCACAAAATTGAGCGGACGGGGACCGCCTACGGCCGATACGTCGAGCCCAGCCCCTAACCCGCCGATCAGGCCGGCGACCAATCCCACGCCTGTCCACAGCGCGTACCGCTGGGCGCTTCGTCCCTCGAATGACATGCGCTGCAACACGAGGAAACTGCCAATGAGCGCCCCACCTGCTGCGAAGGTGCCCAGGCCGAATAACACATTGTTCAGCGCCGCCGCTGCCGAGAGATCAGGCCCCGGATCTGGCACTTGCGCTACGTAGGGCACGAGCAGTTGGAAGATTCCGAAGTAGGCACCCAGCGCGCCTACCAGCGTCGCACCCAGGCCACCAAGCACCAACCCCATTACCAGCCAGCGCCAATCGGGGCGCATGGGCGTCGTTTCGTCTATAACGACATGTGACGGGAAAGTATGCATGTTCCGAGTGGCAAGGTCGAATCCGTGACCCGCGATGCCGCCGAGCAAACCGCCCGCCGCGCCGAACATGATGCCCACCTCGCTGCCGAATCCCTCGCCAAGTTCGCCGCCGAATCCGGCGGTGGGGCCAAAGATCAGGCGGAAGAGCACCAGGCCAGCCGCCGTACCGATGAGCACGCTGATCAGCGAGGAGCGGCGCAAGCCGAGATACGTCAGCGTACCGAGCGCGAGCAGCACCAGGGCGCTCATGCTCAATCCAGTGATCAATCCAGCTCTGAAGTCGAATGGTGGCAGAAGGTAGGCTGAACCGGCGCGCGACCGCGCGAAAACAAATGCGATGCCGCCAGCCAATCCGCCAGCAAGGCCAAGAGCGAGTCCACCTGCGAGCGCCTGGCTGCCGAAGATGACCGTACTACTCTCACGTCGTATGAGCAAAACAGTGCATGCCACGACCACGAGTACGAGGACCACCAGCCCGCTGAGCACGAGGATATCGATGTTCCAGTTGACAGCGGGAGGTGCAAGATAGGGATTCACATGGGCACTCCTTCCTCATCATCTCTGATTTGCCAAGAGTGTAGTTGGTGAGCCTTGCTGCTGTCCATCGGGCGTTGACCCGACATATAACTCAGGTGGCTGTGGAAAGTATCAATGACTTTGCCATATGCCAATAACGAGTTTGCGATGCACGACTACCCGTTTGTCTTATGCAACCGCACTGAGTTTCATGAGCAGTTTATACTATGACAACATTCTCTTACACAAAGTTCCTGGCGTTCGCGGTATGGTTTACGCTGTTGTGCAAGAACCGCCTAACGATGCAGGAGAGTGGAGTCGGCACATGTCCGGGTGGTCGCAGTCGCGGAAGCAACGGCGTGCTGGGTCAGGGCAGCGGAGGAGCATGTGTGCGAATACTGGTGACCGGGGCCGCTGGATTCATCGGCTCGCATCTCGCCGAGCAGCTGGCCGCGCTGGGGCATGATGTCGTCGGGCTTGACTGCGTGACGGACTATTATTCGCCAGAGCTGAAGCTGGCAAACGCGCGCGCGCTTCGATCGCACGGCATCGAGACGCTGCGCGCTGACCTCGCGGAAGATGATCTGTCTGAAGCCGTTGACGGCGCCGAAGTGATTTATCACCTCGCCGCGCTGCCGGGACTTTCAGGCGCGACGTTCGAAGAGTACGAGCGCAACAACGTGATCGCAACTCAGCGCCTGCTGGCGGCCGTTCGCCCAAGCACATCAATGCGACTCTTCGTGAATGCCGCGACCTCCTCCATCTACGGGAAGGACGCCACCGGCGACGAAGAGGCCGCGCCGCGCCCGGCGTCGTGGTACGGCGTGACGAAACTGGCGGCCGAGCAACTGGTGCTGGCCGCATTCCGCGATAGCGGCTTTCCGGGCTGCTCGTTCCGGCTGTTCTCGGTCTATGGCCCGCGTGAGCGCCCCGAAAAGCTCTACCCCCGGCTGATTCACAGCATCCTCACCGGCGAGCTGTTCACCCTGTACGAAGGCAGCGAGTACCACGAGCGGAGCTTTACCTATGTAGGGGACATCGTGGCTGGATTGCTCACGCCGCTCACCGTACGCGAGCGCTGCGTCGGCGAGATATTCAATCTTGGCATTGAGAGCGCCATCACTACTGGCGATGGCATCCACATCGTCGAACAGATTATTGGACGGCGAGCGCGCATCGAGCGGCGACCGGCGCGCCCAGGCGAACAGTCCCGTACACGGGCCAACATCGCCAAGGCGCGCGCTATCCTCGGTTACGAGCCGAGCACTCCGCCAGCGGTTGGCCTGGCCGAGACCGTGCGGTGGTATCGCGACGAGATCCTCATGCAGCGCGTTCCGTAGCGGCGACAGTGAAAGCGGTAGCTTGACGGCTTGGTCGCGGCAAAGCGAGACGCATTACTGGCGCCAGATGGCCGCCGCCGCGCTGTTGACGAAGGCAACGATAGCATAGGTGATGCCGAGTCCGCGCTGGCCCGCTGCGACCAGCGCCAATGCCCCGGAGCCAAAGACGAGCGTCTGGAGCGCGAGATACGCCACGCCGTGCAACTGCATCGACGACCTTGGCGCGCCAAAGAACGCCCAGATCACCACCGCCAGCGCGGGAGCGCCGAGGCCCAGCACGAATTTGAGCAGCACATTTGGCCCAACAGTAAAGCCCCAGTAGCCGAGGGCTGCCAGCGCCGCCAGTTCCACAAAGAACGCGAGCCCAAGAT
This sequence comes from Ktedonobacteria bacterium, assembly GCA_027307065.1. Classification (GTDB taxonomy): domain Bacteria; phylum Chloroflexota; class Ktedonobacteria; order Ktedonobacterales; family JADMIN01; genus DAHUXT01. The sequence continues at coordinate 16,350 of DAHUXT010000021.1, read as the reverse complement.
TGATTCCCTTTAACGCAGTCAGAATCATTACCCCAGTCCCCTTACTCGTGAGAGTCCGTTGAATCGTGTTGTCGTCGCGCAGCCTGAACTAGCGCGGGCTACCAGCATCGTGTGGTTGAAGGCCCGCGATAAAGAGGTTGATGAGCCAGTGAAAGCTGTCGTCAAGCTGAATGGGCATCTTGAAGGCGCCCGCGACCTCCAGCGTGACGAACCCCTGCACGATACTCCGCAGGCTGCGGATGGCGTGAATTGTGTTCTCGTCGCCGAGGTTGTACGGCTGTAGCACGGCCGCCGCGAGCGAGACCAGTTCCTCGGCAAGCGCGGCCCTTTGCTGATCGTCAGGTGGAGGCGCCTGGAGAGTCAGCACATAGCGGCCTGGATGTTCTCGCGCATACGCGCGGACTGCATCCGCCAGCGCGGTGATGGCGTCGGCGCGCGCTTTGCCGACGGTAGCGCGAGTGAGTTGTGCCAGCAGTTCACGGGCGCAATACACCGCCAGATCGTGGCGGAGTCCGGGCAGGCCCGCGACATGGTTGTAGAGGGAAGGCGCGCGGATGCCAAGCCGCTCCGCCAGTCGTCCGAGCGAGAGTTGTTCGATGCCCTCCTCGTCAACTAGTCTGGCAGCCTCCTCGACGACCGCCGCGCGGTCGAGACCTGCTCTATGCGCCATCTCGCAATTATCCTCTCTTACGCGCAATATACTAACGCAGTTAGAATGTAGACTAATGAAAATAGTTTGTCAAGCGCTGGGAGCGCTTTGTCCGCTCTCACATCGACTTTTCCCGATCTTCACGATGGACCGATGAGTTTTGCCATCACCCGCTGTCCTTATCTCTGAATGCAGCATTCGACTTCCGTGTATCGAAGAAGATTCGCTAGTTGGGGGAGATATGGATTCCACTATTACGGCCAGGATGTCGTCAAAACAGACGTGGGCCCTGGCATTGTCCTCGATAGGGTCGTTCATGGTCGCGTTGGATGCGCTGGTCGTGACGACTGCCCTTAGCACGATACGGCTGCGCCTGGGTGCATCGATCGAGCAATTGGAATGGACGGTGAACGCATACACATTGAGCTTTGCCGTGCTGCTGATGACTGGCTCGGCACTCGGTGATCGCTTCGGACGACGGCGTATGTTCGTCGTCGGGCTGGCGATATTCGCACTCGCGTCGGCGGCCTGCGCGTTGTCGCCCAATATCGTGTGGCTGATCGTCGCGCGTGCGATTCAGGGTACCGGAGCCGCGCTGGTCATGCCGCTGGCGGTGACGCTGCTGAGCGCGGCGATTCCGCCGGAGAATCGCGGTAGGGCGTTTGGGCTGTTTAGCGGAACGGCTGGGCTGGCGGTTCTCTCTGGGCCAGTCGTCGGTGGCGCGATTGCCCAGGGCATCGCGTGGCAATGGATCTTCTGGCTCAATGTTCCCATTGGACTGGCTACCATTCCGTTCGTACTCGGCAGAATCGAAGAGAGTTACGGTCCCCGCACGCCACTCGACATCCGTGGCATGCTGCTCCTCTCAGGAGCGGTGCTGGGTATCGTCTGGGGGCTGGTGCGCGGCAACATCGCTGGCTGGGGTAGCACCGAGGTCATCGCGGCCATAGCGGCTGGAGTGCTGCTGGCTGTTGGCTTCGTCTTTTGGGAGCTACGCGCTCGCGCGCCCATGCTGCCGATGCGCTTGTTTCGTTCGCGCGTCTTCACTGCTGGCAATGCGGCCGGATTTCTGTTCTTCGCGTCGCTGTACGGATCAGCATTCTTCCTGGCGCAATTCCTTCAGACTGTGCAGGGCGCCAGTCCATTTGGAGCGGGGCTTCGGCTGCTTCCCTGGACCGTGGTACTGTTTGCGACCGCCCCAATCTCAGGCGCGCTGATCAACCGATTCGGTGAGCGCTACCTTATGGTCGTCGCGATGCTGTTGCAGGGCATTGCCATGGCATGGATCGGTTTGGTTGCCCGGCCAGGCGTCGCCTACTCGGCACTCATTGTGCCGCTGATCGTCGCCGGATTTGGCGCGGCAGCCATTCCCACCGCGCAGAACGCTGTCATCAGCTCGGTCGTGCCCAGTGCGATCGGCAAAGCGTCTGGCACGTTCAGCATGCTGCGCCAACTGGGGGGAGCGTTTGGCGTGGCGATCCTCGCCGCTGTCTTCTCACATGCCGGCAGCTTCCACTCTGCCCAGGCCTTCAGCGACGGCTTCTCTCCAGCAATGGTCGTCTCTGCCGCGTTCTCCTTGCTGGGAGTCTTCGCGGGGCTGCTGTTGCCTCGCAGACGTAGCGCTGTTGTAGAGGTTGTAGATACGCCAACGCAGTTCGCGCCCCTGGCGGAATCCGTGGGTATGGGCGCGGGCGGCAACTGAACCGCGTCATGAGCGCGGCGATACGGTCGAAAGGAAAGAAATCAGTATGAGCAAGACAGTTGTCGTACAGTACAAGACACGTCCCGATGCTGCCGAAGAAAATCAGCGACTGGTGGAGGCGGTGTATGCCCAACTCGCCAGTGATGATCCGGGAGGGTTCCACTATGCGACGTTTCGGTTGGAGGATGGCGTGACGTTCGTGCATATCGCCCGTGCCGAGGATGACGACAATCCATTGTCACATCTTGCCGCATTCGCGGAATTCCAGCGCAACATTCTCGATCGTTGTGTCGAGCCGCCGTCGTCCCGTGGCGCAACGATAGTCGGCTCCTATCACTTCGGCTTGTAGGTTGGGCTGACATGAACAGGACGAGCCAGGTGAAACGCTAGAATTGCCTGGCTCGCCGTCCCGTACCTGTCTACGGATGGGTGATTTGCAGTGAGCGGCCGTTCCCATCTTCGGGAATCTGTGGGTGTACCGATGCCGGAACGCCCCTATTTGCAGGTAACATCTAAAGCGACCGATACAATGTAACTGGAGGTGTGCCAATGTATGAGGCCGCTGCTCTGCCGCTTCAACCCGAGGCGTTGAGTTGTGCGCGAGCCGGAGATGAGGAGGCGTTTCAGCGCCTGGTAGAGCCGTATCGCCGCGAGATCCAACTACACTGCTATCGCATGCTTGGCTCATTTCACGATGCCGAAGACCTCGTGCAAGAGACGTTTCTGCGTGCCTGGCGGGGCCTTGACGGATTCGAAGGACGCACCTCCTTCCGCAACTGGTTGTACCGGATTGCGACGAACGCCAGCCTGAACGTACTGGCACGGCGGGCAAATACGTTACGAGTACTTCCCGAAATGCAGGGCGCACCAGCAACCGATATGCCAGGTGGCGCTCGCCCGACGGAGATTCCCTGGCTCGACCCGTATCCTGACAGCCTGCTGGAAGGCATCGCTGACGATACGCCGGGTCCGGAGGCGCGCTACGAAATGCGCGAAGCGGTGCAACTTGCGTTTGTCGCGGCGATCCAGCTTCTCCCGGCACGACAGCGGGCGGTCTTGCTGCTGCGCGATGTGCTCGGCTGGTCTGCCGCTGAGACTGCCGGGCTGCTAGACACCACGCTTGCCTCGGCCAATAGCGCGCTTCAGCGTGCCCGCGCGACGCTCACCCAACAGTTTCCGGCTGGCCAACCCACTGTCTTGCCGTCACCAGATGACGACCAGCGCGTGCTCCTCGATCGCTACGTGCGAGCGTGGGAACAAGCCGACGTCCATGAGTTCGCCGCTCTGCTGCGTGACGATGTGATTCTGAGTATGCCGCCGTGGCCACATTGGTATTGTGGGCGCGAGGCAATCGAGAGGTTCTTCGTCTGGGCGTGGAGGCATCGGCAGTCCAACGCGCGCGAAACCGATCGTTTGTACCGTTTGATTCCTACCGCGGCCAACCGGCAGCCTGCCTTTGCCGTGTATCGCCGCGTGGCAGGGGAGACAGACTGGCACGCGCATGGAATCCAGGTGCTCGCGATTCAAAACGGCGCCGTTGCGTCGATTGTCACCTTCATTGATCCACGCTATTTTGCGCCCTTTGGCTTGCCCTCGATACTTGGGGACTCGCCCAGTGAAGAGGGCGTCCCTGCGCCGGAAAAGTGATGGTGATGCCAATGGATACTCCCAACCACACCGCGACACGATCCGCGAGCGCGCTGCTCCGCTGGCAGTTCGAGCACATGCGCCGGCTGCTCGATGCGACTGCCGAAGAATTGATGGAAGATTCGAATCGCCACCGCCTGCCTGATGGCATCGTGCAAGCGCGGGTCTGCTACGCGCGTGCCGTCTTGAGCGAAGATTTGGGCATCCATGGTGTGATTGCCATTGGGCCGCCATTGGCGCTCTCGACGTGGTCGGGGCGGACTGGCCTCAGTGACTTGCCCCCGCTGATGGGGCCAATCGACTGGCACCTGTGGGGTCGGCGGGTACGACTCGACATGAAAGCATTACACGGCTACGCGCAGGCGGTTCACGCCGTGACCGATTCCAGCCTTGCCGTTCTGTGCAGCGAATCGCTCAACGAGACGCACGCCAACCAGCCTCTCCATCTGCTGAGTGCGCTGCTGCTGACCCAGGCAATGCGGCGCGGCGAGATGGCCTGTCTGCTGGCGAACATATGAATATCGCGCTGACAAAGAATATTTGCGCTGAGACATGTGGGGTACGCATGAGGCATAATCACTGCGTATCCAGCGTCTGGATCATCGCTTCTAGCTGGGCTCGCAGCTTGGTGCGCCACGCAAGTGGCGACAGGATCTCGGCGCCTGGGCCGAGCCAGCGCACCAGCGCCAAGACTAACTCTGGATCGCGTTCGCCGAATGTCATCATCACGCTGCCGTCCTCCGCTGGCTCATAGAGCGCGAAGCGATAGTACCAGTCGCGTTGCAGGCGTTGCATCTGTTCTTTGGTGACGCGCAGCCGCACCGGAGCCCGCTGGCGCCACGCTGTCATCGCCGATTTGAGCCAGGCGTGCCCAAGCATGTCGCCAATATCAAACTCGGTTGCGCTGCCATTCACGCGTCTTGTGGCAGAGATCCTCGTCACCCGATCGGCGCGCCAGAGTCGTGGTGATGTCGTGTCGCCCTCATCAGCCGTGGCGAGATACCAGCGGCCACGATCCCAGAACAGGCCGAGTGGCGGAGCCTCGGCTGTGAGCGTCGCATCGCGGTAGGGCGACTGGTATTCCAAGTGGACGCTGGTGCCGTCGAGGATGGCCTGGATAAAGCGCGTTACCGTTGCGCCGTCGCGCTGTGCCTGGTCGGCCTTGAGCGGCTTATCTGGCTCCGCGTGAAAGATGTCGGCGGGGGGCATCTCCGCGCCGATAATCTGTCCCAGTCGCGTCAGCGTATCTCGTAGCTGCTCGGGGATCGCCGCAAGAAGCTTCTGCGTCGCGGTATCCGCGTCGGGTTCAAACGGCACAGCGCGCAGCGTCCGCAAGACGATGATCCCCAATAGCAGCGCGATTGCCTCGGATCGTGTAAACATCAACGGAGGCAGGAAGTACCCTTCAAGTAGCGTGATCCCACCGTGTCGCCCGCGTTCCGCGTAAATCGGAATGCCAAGCAAGCTCATCGTCTGCAGGTCGCGGTAGATGGTGCGTGTGGATACCTCGAACCGTTGGGCCAATTGGCGCGCCGAGACGCGTCGCTGATTTTGCAGCGCCAAGAGAATGCCAAGGATGCGATCCAGCTCCTTCATTGCTCAAACCCTTCATCAATAATATGACACACTGCTGGCACATTATGCCGAATACACTTGGAATATAGCATCTGGCATGCATTTCAATTATGACAATTGGATGCCACTTGGAGGGTACAAACTCATGTCCCATACTTTGTCGGCGCAGACGCGTGGGCGGCTCTGGAAGAACCGCGGCTTTACACTCTTCTGGTCGGGCGAGACCATTTCGCTCTTCGGCACGCAAGTGACGCTGCTGGCCGTGCCGCTGACCGCCGTGCTGACGCTGCATGCTACCGCCACACAGCTCGCCGTCGTGCGCTTCGTTGAGGCGCTTCCCTTTGTGCTCTTCACGCTCATCTTTGGGGCATGGGTGGATCGTCGACGTCGCAAGCCTGTGCTTATTCTGGCGAACGCTGCCCGTGGCCTGCTGATCGGCCTGGTGCCACTGCTGGCCGTGATGCACCTGCTGCAACTGTCGCTGTTAGCGGCAATCGCGTTCATGGTCGGTGTATTCACCGTGCTATTCGAAGTCACCTGGCTCGCCTATGTGCCATCGCTCATTACAGCCAGTGAATTGGTAGAGGCCAACGGCAAAGTGGCAACGAGTTCAGCCGCTGCCGAGGTCGCTGGGCCGGGGCTTGGTGGTCTACTCGTGCAGGCGCTTACTGCTCCACTGGCGCTGCTCATCGATGCCCTGTCATACATAATCGCCACGATCTCGCTGCTAGCGATTCGCGCACCCGAGCCCCGGCCGCATCTTCCGCACAGCCAACGCAGCCGCCTGTTACGCGACATTGGCGAGGGCATTCAAGTGGCATGGCGCAATATCTATCTGCGCGCGATCATGGTGATGAGTGGGCTGTGGAACATGCTCTTTGGTATAGCCGACACCGTCTTCGTCTACTATGCCATCCGCGAACTGCATATGCAGGCAGGCACGCTTGGCGCGATCTTTGGCGTCGGCGCGGTTGGCGGCTTAGTCGGCGCGGCGATCTCAACCCGTCTAGGACAGCGTGGCAGATTCGGCCCGATACTTGGCGTCGCCTTCACTTTTGGCTGCATGCCGTGGCTGGTGCTGCCTGCCATGGGTGGGTCACTGCCACTGCGCGTTGTCGGCTTTACGGTGGCGTATTTCCTCGTACGGCTCGGCCTTGGCCTCTGGACCGTGCTTGTGCTCAGCTTCCGGCAAGCGATCACGCCGAATCATCTTCTGGGCCGGGTCGGTGCGAGCCTGCGTTTCGTCTCGTACGGGCTAGGTGCGCTCGGCTTCCTGTTGGCTGGCGGATTGGCGTCGTGGGTCGGCCTACACGCGACGCTATAGCTGGCGGCAGCTGGATTCATCATCATTCTGCTAATCACGCTACTGGCGACTCCACTGCCACGAGTGCGGTCGATTCCCACCGCGCCAGATGATGGGGCATCTTCGCATGCGAAATGGGAGCAGCCGACGGCCATCCAATGAAACGACATCCATCTCCATGCGAACACGGCCGGTCATCGAGGGGCAATGCTAGGAGGATGCCAGCCGCAGCACGGTTGCTGTGATATCCTCGACGCTGGCGCAGGTGTCGATCTCGTGGCTGGCGACGCGTCGCAGCAACGGCTCGACCGTTTCCACCAGGCTCAGCACACGAGCAAGTTCATCTGGATGCTTCCCGTACTGATTGGTTGTCCTGGCGTGCAACCGCTCGGCAATGACGTCAGCGGGCGCGCTCAGCAGCACGACACGGTCGAACTGAGGGAGGAACCTTCCCATGTTCTCGGCACAGCCGCCCAGGAACAGCACATCAGCGTCCTCTATCGAGAGGAGCCGTTGTATGCGATCCTCTCGCCACACCCAGTCTCTATCCACGTCCACTGGTGGCCCAAGGACACTGGTCTCCTCGCTGACCTCTACCCATTCGGAATATTCGTCGCAGTCGGCGTCCACGGCCTTGTAGCCGCGAACGGCAAGCTCAGCGATGATGGTGGATTTGCCGGTCCCGGACATCCCCGTCAGCAGGATTCGCTTCACTCGACGACTCTCTTTGTCGTACTACAGACCGAGACAAACCGACCCCTCCCCAATATGAGGAGGGGTCCGAACGACGAATATTCGCGCTACTCGACCTACTCGACGGTGACTGATTTCGCCAGATTGCGAGGCTGGTCGATGTCGCAGCCGCGTCGGGTCGCGACGTGGTAGGCAAGCACCTGTAGCGGGATGACGGCGAGCAACGGCTCGAACGTCTCGGGCGCGGCGGGCACGGTCATCACATGGCTGGCATGGCGGCCAATCTCTCGGTCGCCGTCGGTGGCCACCGCGATCACTGGCGCTCCACGGGCCAGCACTTCTTCGACGTTAGAAATGACCTTCTCATAGGTGCGGCCAGCCGTGGCGATTGCCACCAGCGGCGTCTGCGGATCGAGCAGAGCGATTGGCCCATGCTTCAACTCGCCCGCCGCGTAGGCTTCGGCGTGCACGTACGAAAGCTCTTTGAGCTTGAGCGCGCCCTCCAGCGCCACTACGCACGCTGGTCCACGCCCGATGAAGAGACAACTCTGGCTCTTCGCCAGCCGGTCGGCGACTGCCTCAAGTGGTCCCTCGGCGCCATCGGGCAGCACATAGCGATCAATCACCTGCTCCATCTGATCGGGAATCGCCAGGAGCGCGGTCAGTTCCGCCCGCATCTCGGCGTCGTGCAGTGCGCCCAGATGCTTCGCCAGCCAGAGGCCCGCCATGTAGAGGACGGTCGTCGTCGTCACGAACGTCTTGGTCGCCGTAACGCTGATTTCCGGGCCAGCCTGCAAGTAGAGCACCGCATCGGCGACGCGGGTAATCGCGCTGCCGACAACATTGGTGACGGCAACTATTGGCGCGCCATGTTCACGCGCTAACCTGGTCGCCGCCAGTGTATCGGCGGTCTCGCCCGACTGTGCCACGGCGATCACCAAGGTATCCGGCCCAACGATGGGGTCGGCGTAGCGGTACTCGGAGGCGATGCAGACCTCGACCGGCACACGCGCCCAGCGCTCGAAGGCGTACTTCGCCAGCAGCGCCGCGTGCACGGAACTGCCGCAGCCCAGCAGCGTAATCCGCCGGATGCCGTCGAGCGCGCCAGACGCCGCCAGATGGTCCAGCGCATCGAGTTTGAGCGTCAGCTTGCCTGCCTCGTCTTGCACGCGTCCCAGCAATGCCCGCCGCAGCGATTGCGGTTGCTCGACGATTTCCTTGACGTAGAAGAAGGGATGTCCGCCCTTCTCCGCCGCCTCAGGATCCCAGTCGACGTGCATCGGCGCGCGTGAGATCGGTTTGCCAGCCAGATCGGTGATGACCACCTTATGCTGGCCAACGTCGGCCACCTCGCCCTCCTCCAGCACGATGATTTCGCGAGTGTGCCGCAGGATGGCGGGGATATCGGATGCGATGAAATTCTCGTTCTCGCCCAGGCCAACGATCAACGGACCATTCAGGCGCGCGCCCGCGATATGTCCAGGGAAGTGGCGTGAGACGACCGCGATGGCATATGAGCCGCTGACGCGTGCCAGCGCGCTACGGACCGCCTCGCCCAGCGACGTCGCGTGGGGCAGCAGGTCTTCGAGCAGGTGAGCCAGCACCTCGGTATCCGTCTCAGATTTGAAGACATGGCCGCGCGCGCTCAGTTCGTCGCGCAGTTCGGCGTAGTTCTCGATGATACCGTTGTGCACCACCGTCACATCGCCGCTGCAATCGCTATGAGGATGCGCGTTATCGTCGTTGGGGCGCCCGTGGGTCGCCCAGCGGGTGTGGCCGATGCCGACCGAGCCAGCGGGCTCCAGCGTGGCGACGGCGCTCCGCAGATTTTCGAGCTTGCCAGCCGCTTTGCGCACGTGGAGATCGCCCGCCTCGGAGAGCACAGCGATGCCCGCCGAATCATAGCCTCGATACTCCAGCCGACGAAGACCTTCCAACAGAATCGGGGTTGCGCTTTTGGCTCCTGTGTAGCCAACAATGCCGCACATTTGGGGCATAGTCCTTCCGCAAACCGCCACTGATCGCGTCTTGTCCCGGTAGTTGCCCGCCGGATTTTCCCGCAATCTTGATTAGGGTGGTGGTGTCGCCCACCCTGGAGGCTCCCCGCTGACTTTCCGAACGGCCTCCACCTCGTCAACTGGAACTCCTCCTGTAGTTCCAGCCCATGCGCTACTTATCCGCGACAATACGATGGCATATCTGCCGCCATAAGTGTACCACGAGCATACAGCGCACGCCGACGGCCATAGGACATATACATAGCGTCGAGATACGAAATCCGCAGCGAATGATACCCAATTCACGCGAGGTGGTGTCGTTTGGGCAGCGAGCCGGGGCATTAATGTCCCGGAGAATGGGTACGCTCGCCCGACGCGTTGCGCTCGCCCATTTGCCGGTGGTTTCACGCGACGGTCCGCTCCGGGAGACGCCAAAGTCCGAGGTGGGATGAGCCTGATACTTTTGTCTGGCTTTTCCAATACTGGCCCAATGTGGCAGTGGCAAGCTGGTATCACGTCTGGAAAACTCCAACGTCATCATCAGACACGCTGAGAACTTATAGAGGGATCGCAGGGAGAACGTATAGCATGCGCCAGATTGCCACTCGCCCGCGCAATGCCGTGGCCCTTTCCATCATCGCCGTCATTTTGATCGTGGGCGCCATCGCGGCGTCCATCTATCTCTTTGGCGGTGGAGGCGGCCGGTCGAGCACTGCCGCGAATAGCACCGTCACCGTGCCAACGCTCGCCCCCAGTAGCGGCTCTATCGCCTTCACCATCGATGACTCGTCGTCGAAGGCCACTTTCACGATTGACGAGGTGCTTTTCGGCAGCCCGAACACCGTCGTCGGCCAGACCAATCAGGTCGCTGGGCAGATTCTGGTGAATCAGCAGGATCCATCGCAGAGCAAGCTTGGCGAGATCAAAGTGGATCTGAGCACGATCGTCACCGATAACGACCTGCGCAATCATACGCTGCAGGGGCGTATCCTGGAGACTGGCCAGTCTGGCAACCAGTATGCCACGTTCGTCGCCAAATCGATCACGGGTCTGCCCTCGAGCATTGCAGTGGGCCAGCAGGTGTCGTTCAAAATCACTGGCGCTCTCACGGTGCACGGCGTGACGAAGACCGTCACGTTCGATGCCCAGGTGAAGGAGGTCAGCGCGAAGCACTTGACTGGTCAGGCGCAGACGATGGTCAAGTACAGCGACTTCAACATCTCGATTCCCAACGTCCCATCGGTGTCGAGCGTTGGAGATAGCGTGAAGCTGGCGATCACCTTTACCGCTAACGCGTCGTAGTCGCGGTCTACTCGCGCGGGCGTGGGCGCTTTGCTCGTTGTTCGGCCGCGACCGCCTGATCCGGTGGGACGAAGGTCGCCTGGAATCGTGCGCGGTACGCCGGGAATGTGCCTTCGAGCAGCGACCGCCGCGCGCCCTCCATCAGCCGGATAAGGAAGCGCAAGTTATGGATGCTGGCCAGCCGGTAATAGAGCAGCTCGCCGCGGCTGTCGTCGTCTTCGGCGCGGATAAGATGGTGCAGATAGCCCGCGCTGAATGTGCGGCAGGTGTAGCAGTCGCAGGTGGGATCGACCGGCCCCGTCTGCTCGCGGAACCGCGCCCCTCGCAGGTTGACGCGGCCCGTCGGCGTGTAGAGTCCGCCGGTGCGGGCGGTGCGTGTCGGCAAGACGCAGTCGAACATGTCAACGCCGCACGCGATGCCTTCGAGCAAATCATCGGGCGAGCCGATGCCCAGCAGATGTCGTGGCTTGCCGTCGGGCAGTTCGGGAATAACCGCTTCGAGCATCCGCCACATCACCGGCTTCGGCTCACCGACGGAAAGACCCCCAATCGAGATGCCGTCGAATGGCAGCGAGCCGATGAACCGGGCGCTCTCGGCGCGTAGATCGGGATCCATGCCGCCCTGAGGGATGCCAAACAACGCCTGATCAGGGCGCACTTTGGACGCCAGCGCACGCTCGGCCCAGTGGTGGGTGCGCTCGGTGGCGCGGCGAACCTCGTTGAGTGACGCGCCGTACGGTGGGCACTCGTCCAGCGGCAGGATGATATCCGCGCCGAGCAACGCCTCGATCTCCATCACGCGCTCTGGCGTCAGCACTACCTCCGCGCCGTCGAGATGCGAGCGGAAGCGGACGCCGTCGTCGCTCACCTCGCGCAGCTTGCCCAGGCTGAACACCTGGAATCCGCCGCTATCGGTCAGAATGGGGTGCGGCCATCGCATGAAGCCGTGGAGTCCGCCAAAACGCGCCACCAGTTCTGGCCCTGGCCGGAGCAGCATGTGGTAGGTATTGGAGAGGATGATGCTCGCGCCCATCGCCTCCAGATCGTCTGGCCCCACCGCTTTGACAGTGGCATGGGTGCCGACCGGCATAAAGACTGGCGTGGGGATGTCGCCATGCGGCGTGTGGACGATGCCAGCGCGGGCGGATGTTGCGGCGCAGCGAGCAGTGATCTCAAAGGTGAGCGCTGGAGGGACGGCAGAATCATGCATGAACGGATGTATCCTGTAAGTAGATGCTCAAATGGATGACGGGCCAAACCTTGCGCATACTACCACACCGTTCCGGTCCCTGCTTTGTTCACGACGCGTGCTCGCGCAGATAGTCGAGCACCTTGCGGTCGATGCGCGCGTCGGCGGGATCGTGCAGCAACCGTTCCTCAAGATTCTCGCGGCTGCCAAAGGTTTCGAGCGCGGTGTACGTCTCGCTGCCCCACGCGCCGCTATGCGCCCCCTCGTAGTCCCCAGTGCGGGTGAGCAGCCGCTGCAACTCTGAGGCGATCGCGTGGTCTATTGGCAGCAAATCGTCTGGCAGCGGCTTGAGGAAGAGCAATTCATAGATGTCGAGAAGCCGCGAAAGCTCGTCAATTGGGTGCTCCGCGTCATCCACGCGCAGATCGATCATCCGGTCGTTGAAGCCGCCGTAGCCGCCGTGTTCACGCACGACCAGCAGCGCCGCCGACTGCTGCCCACGATTGTCGCCCCCAGCAGCCTGCCCGGCAGCCAGCGCGGCCACCATCCGCCGCCAGAGCGATCCCCTTTCACGTTCGAATGTCTCGACCATCGCCGCAATCGTCTCTTTGCCAACCAGGATATTGCCCTGCGCCGCGAAGTTTGGGCCAGCCGTGCCGCCTGCCCATTGGTGGCAGCCACCACCCGTCCAGGTCGCCGAATGGCCCTGCGCGTCTACGATGCCTGCCTGGCGCTGCTCGGCCAGCGTATCTTCTTGAATGAGCGCGTCGAGCGCCTCCTTCGGCGACTGCCCCTGGGCTAGCAGATCGAGTCCATGTGGGCCGTAACTGGTGTTTGCCCACGCCTGTGCCGCCACCGCGCCCACGCCCGCTCGCGCCCACGGAACCACCGCGCCGACCGCCAGAAACTTCGACGCGACGGCGACACCCAGATCACCTGTCTTGGGATCGCACGCCACCAGTGAGAATGTGGTCACGGGAAGATGATTTCGCAGTGACATTTCCTGTCTCCTCTCCCAGCGGACAAGTCCTTGTCAGCGCATCGGCGCCGCATCGAGCGCGCCAAACGCATCGAGCGCCAGTGTGATTGCCACCAGCGCGGCGGTTTCTGCCCGCAATATGCGCGATCCTAACGTGACCAGCAGCGCTCCATGCCGCTGCGCTAGCGCGGCCTCGCCAGCGGAGAATCCGCCCTCTGGCCCAATAAAGATACGCACTTCCGCGATTGCGTGCGCGCCGCCCCTCTCCGCAACAGCCTCGCCAAGCGTTGCTCGCAGTGGAGATGCGTCGGCCACTTCCCACGGAAAAAGCGCGAGCGCACCCGGTGGCATCTGTGCCAGCGCGTGCATCATCGGACGGGGCGTCCCAAGCTCAGGGAGACGGTCGCCGCCGCACTGCTCCAATGCCTCCGCCAGGATACGCTGCCAGCGGCGTTGTCGCGCCTCGCCCGTCATTTCGGTGGCCGCGACTGCGCGCTCGGTGAGCAACGGCTGGATCGCCGAGACGCCCAATTCGGTCGCCTTTTGCAGCACCCACTCGAACTTCGTGGCCTTGAGCATTCCCTGGCACAAGACAAACCGGACCGGAAAATCGGCTGTTCGTACACGTGGACTACCCACACGCACAACCACATGCCGGCGATCCAGCGCGACGACCTCGGCGGGATAGGTGGCGCCTCGCCCGTCGAGCAGATGAATCGTGTCACCCAGCGATGCCCGCAGCACATCGCGCACTTGATGCGCTACCTCCGCTGGCAACTCGATCTCGGCGTCTTGCGCGAGTGCCACGTCCAGCAGCACAAACCGACCCGCTGGCATCAGCTATTCCCCGCTATTCCGCATTACTGGCAACATCCGCTAGCGGACGCGTTCCCACGAGCGTTACCCAGTCGCCCTCGACCAAATCATGAATGTCCCGCAGGCCAGCGGCCCGCAGCGGTTCCTCAGCTTCGGCGCGGCGCTCGGCAATGATGCCGCTTGCGATGAGCGTTCCACCGGGACGCACGGCTCGCAGCAGCGCTGGCGCCAGTTGAGCGATCACGCGGGCGATAATATTGGCGACAACTACATCGAAGACGCCAATTTCCGCGCCAAGTGTGTCAATACCTTCGGGTAGCGGCGAAAATGGCTCGCCACCCGCGCCCTCCAGCGTAGCCAGACGCGTCTCCAGCACCTCGGTAACGTCATTTGTCGCCGCGTTCTCGCGCGCGGCATCCACCGCGACCGCGCTCACATCCAGCGCAAGCACGCTCGCCGCGCCCAACTTGAGCGCCGCAATCGCAAGAATGCCCGACCCAGTGCCAACATCCAGCACAGTATCGCCAGATTTCAGCGCGTCTTCGAGTGCCAGCAGACAATTGCGCGTCGTCGGGTGCAGGCCCGTGCCAAATGCCATGCCGGGATCGAGTACGACGACGACCTCATCTGGCTGTGGCGAATACTCGCGCCAGGATGGCTTGATGACCGTGCGGCGGCCCAGATGTAGCACATGATAGTACTCTTTCCAGGCGTTGGCCCAGTCCTCCTCGGCAATCCGGCGCGACTCCAACTCCCCAATGCTGCCAACGAGCACCTGGCTCAGATGCCAGAGTCCCTCTTCGATGCTCCGCTGCGACTTTGCGCCCTCCTCATCGTCAGGCACGTAGGCGCGAATCGTGACGCGCGCTCCAGGTATTGGGATGTGCGCCTGCCCGTCGTCCAGGAGTTGATACGGCTCCTCGATGGCAACGCCGCCGCTCACATAGCGGCTCATCAATTCGCTGATCGCCTCGACAGTTTCCGGGGCGGCATGTACAGTTAACTCAAGCCAGTACGCAGACATGAACAACTCTCTCGTCGTGTGACAACGGCAAACAGTGTACCCAGGCAGTATCACAGATGCTCAGGGCGGCTGCATTGTCGCGCACAGGCGCGTTCTCCGTCAAACTGGCGAGCGAACGTCTGTTGCCTGTCTGTTGCCTGGGTACGGCTCGCCGTTGTCGGCTCTGCCCCTATCGGGCTACAGTGTGGGGAGACATATGCGCAAGTAGTGACATGTCTGTGACATATCTGTGGCATATCCAGCGCGTCTGAGCGGCGCGGCGTGATGCGGCCTGAACAGGTTTCTGGCGCGGTCTGGCAATACATGCCTGAGAGGGTGAGTGTTCAACATGGCAACTTCACAGCAATCGGCACGAGAACGAGCGCTTGCGCGGCTGCACGCTGGCCAGACGGCGCTGGCAGAGGGACGGTTGGAGCGCGCGGTTGATGCGCTGGTGGAGGCGGAGTCGATCTTCCGGCAGCTTGACGATCGTGAGCATCTCGCCGATAGCCGGATGGCGCTGGCCGAGACACAGCGTCAACATGGGGCCATCGACCAGTCCGCGAATAGCTATGCCCAGGCCATCGATCTCTATCGCGAAGCGAATCTTCCCGCGCGCGAAGGCAGCGCGTCGTTGGCACTAGGGCATATCGACCGCCAGCGCGGCCGGGTGGATAGTGCCTGGCAGCACTATTATCTGGCGTTGCGGCTCTTCGAGAAGGGACAAAACGCCAGTGGCCAGGCGAGCGCATCACTGGCGCTGGGACATGTCGAGCGGCTGCGTGGACGCGACGACAAGGCGGCGGAATACTATACGGCGGCACGCACATTTGCCACCGAGGCGCACGATACGCTGGCCGAAGCCGACGCCGCGCGTGGGCAGGGCGATATGCTCACCAGCCAGTCGAGCTACGACGAGGCGCGCGAGGCATATCTTCGCGCACGCGAGTTGTACCAGCAGATGCGTGACCAATTCGGCGAGGTGGATACCTACATTGGTGAGGGACGTTTGGCGCTCGAAACCGCCGACCTCGACGCGGCGGAAAACCACTTTGGCGAGGCCATCGCACTCGCGGAGCCGATCGAATATCCGCTGGGGGTGGCCGATGGGATCCTTGGCATCGGCGAGGTTGCTCTGCACCGCAACCGGCTCGATCAGGCGCTGGCGAACGGCATGCGCGCTGAGGAAGACTATCGCAGCGCCGGGAGTGCGCTGGGTCAGGCAGAAGCCAACCGACTGCTCGGCGAGGTGAATCTGCTGCGTGGGCAGCTTTCGCAGTCTGTTGCCGTCTTTGAGCGCGCGATGCGTGCGCTGACCACGCTGAAGGCGCAACTGCCGTATGCGCGCGCGACGCTTGGCGTGGCCGAGGCCTATCGGCGCAAGGGGACTCCACGTAAGGCCGAAGACCTTTTCACCGAGGCTCGTGACCTTGCCCGCGAAACCGGACATCCCATCATGGAGGCGCGCGCCGTTTTAGGTCTGGGGCAGATCGCC
>DAHUXT010000219.1 GCA_027307065.1 Ktedonobacteria bacterium | reverse complement strand
GGCGCTCCACGTGGGCGGCGGCACGCGGTCGAGCGCGCCATCTGCCACGGCTATGCAGAGCGCCAGCAGGTCGCTCTTGAGCCGTGGCAGCACCACCTGCGTCTCTGGGTCGCCAAAGCGACAGTTGAACTCGACGACCTTCGGACCGTCGCGCGTGATCATCAGGCCAGCGTAGAGCAGCCCGCGAAAAGGCGCGCCCTCCGCTGCGAGCGCCGCGACTGTGGGCCGCAGAATGTCGCGCTCGATGCCCGCCAGCAGTTCCGGCGTCGCAAAGTTGGAGGGCGAATACGCGCCCATGCCGCCGGTGTTGCCGCCCTGGTCGCCATCGCGCGCGCGCTTGTAGTCGCACGCGGGGGTAAGCGGATAGATGCGCTCACCGTCGCAGAATGAGAACAGCGAGAGTTCTGGACCCGTCAGGCAGTCCTCGATCAGCACCGTTGTGCCCGCGTCGCCCAGTGTGCGTCGCACCATGAAGTCGTCGAGCGTGGCGCGCGCCTGGTCGCCGTTCTCTGCCTTGACGACCCCTTTGCCTGCCGCCAGCCCGTCCGCGTTGATAACGAGCGGATAGGCGTTGCCCTCGGACTCATAGCGATCGAGATATTGGATGGCCGCGTCGTAGCTTTCGAAGATTTCGGCATGGGCGGTGGGTACGCCCGCGCCGACCATCAGCCGCTTGGCGAAGGCTTTGCTGCTCTCGATGCGCGCGGCATCGGCGCTCGGCCCAAAGACACGTATCCCGCGTGCGAACAGGGTATCGGCGACTCCGGCGGCAAGGGCATTTTCTGGGCCGACGATGACCAGATCGATCGCGTGATCGCTTGCCCAGTCGGCGCAGGCGGCGGCGTTCGTTGGGTCGAGCGCGACATTCTCGGCGAGGTTTGCCGTGCCTCCGTTGCCTGGCCCGCAATACAGCTTCGTCAACAGCGGCGAGCGACTGACAGCCCAGCAGAGGGCATGCTCGCGGGCGCCGCTCCCGATCACCAGAACACGCATGCTTCTCCCCCTCGCCTTCCAGGATAATTTCCAACTGGCCGCTGGTCGCCAGCCAGCAACGTCCCCGATCGTGAAAATTCTATCGGGCACGGCTCATGTTGCCCGCGTCGTGCTCGTCTACCAGTTCGGATGGCGCAGCAATTCGGGTGGGCGCATCATTGGCAGATAATGGAATGCTTCCGCGTATTCGACGCCAATCTCGGCTCCGGCAACGCGCGCCCGTGCTCGCACGAACTCTCCAATGTCGCGGCTGCCAATTTGGCTGGCATGGCAGAGCAACGCCTCGATCTTCTGCTCGATAGTATCGGTGATGTCCACGTAGTAGTTGGGCGCATCGGTCGCGAAGAAATAGACGTTGTGCACGCGATGTTCCGTGAGACCGTTGGTGAGCTGTTCGGGATAGTAAAGCCGGTCACGCGCGGCGGCGACGGCATCGAGCGTGGTCTGGCCGATGGCGCGGTGGTCAGGGTGAATCTGGTAGCGCTGCCATGGGTCGAACGTCAGCACGACATCGGGCCTGCCCACGCGAATCACCTGGGCAATCTCGCGCCGGAAGGGGATGCTGACCTCTACCTCGCCGTCCTTATGGCGCAGAAAGGTCACTTCCTCGATCCCTAGCACCTTGGCCGCCGTCTGCTGCTCGGCCTCGCGTGTGGCCACCAGTTGCTCCGGCGTGGCGTCGGGATCATTGCTGCCCTTGTCACCGCTGGTCGCCAACACATATTGCACGCGGTAGCCACTGCGGGCATAGCGCGCGACCGTGCCGGAGCAGAGAAACTCCGCGTCGTCTGGATGGGCGAAAATGACCATCACCCGCGGGCGTGCCTCGCCTGAAATCGTGCTTGTGTCTGTCATAGTCGTCGCATTCCCCTGGTTTTCGTTCGCTAGATGTGTCACTCATGCCGCATTCCAGCATAGCAGCCCAGAGAGCGAGGCGGCAAGCGCGGGCCGCCGCGTGAGACACAACGTCGATATGGACGTATACAATAGACACAGATGCGCCAGATGCAGGCAGACGCGTATCGTCGGGGATATATAGCCGGGCGTAGGCACGCGCCTTGCAACCTGCGTTCTGGTAGCGAGTCTTGAACGGCACTGAGAGATATTGCTTCGCGGGATCGACCGTGTCGCGCTCATCGGAGGAGATAGTTTGTATGGGCATTGGCCATCGTCCATGGCGCACGCTCGCCATCGTCCCGGTAATGCTGGTGGCGCTGGTTCTTTCCGCATGTAATGTGCATCTCACGTCTGGCACCACCGTGGGTACTGTGCCTCCCGATGTAATTCCGACGACGGCCAGCGGCACACCGACATCAGGCAGCCAGGGTAACTGCGAGCCGCAGACCAGGCATGATGCCGGGTCGAGTGACAGCCAGGGCACCTATCTCTCGCCGAAGCAGTTGTGGGTGCTCTACGGCATCGAGCCATTGTTGAAGCAGTGCTACACCGGCAAGGGACAGACCGTCGTAGTCATCGATTCGTTTGGCAGCCCGACCCTCCAGGCGGATATCGACCAGTTCAGCGATTACTATGGATTACCCCGTGTGAAGCTGCAGATTCTGGCGCCGCTCGGCACGAAGCAGTTCGACCCGACCGATCAGCAGATGCTCGGCTGGGCTGGCGAGACAACCGAGGATGTGCAGATCATCCATGCCATCGCGCCGGATGCCAATATTGTCGTGCTGACGAGCCCCGTGGATGAGACGGAGGGCGTCGCTGGCCTGCCGGAGTTCCTGCAGCTTGAGCAGTACGCGGTCAGCCATCACCTCGGCGCTATCGTCTCGCAGAGTTGGGCCGCCTCGGAGGTGTCGCTGGCCGACACCGCAGGCAAGCAAGAGATCGCGCAGTGGGATACATTCTTTCATACCGCGACCACCCAGCAAGGCATGACATTCTTCGCGGGTTCAGGCGATAATGGCGCGACCGACTATATTGATCCGGGGGCCACGCAGCTCTCGCCGACGGCTACGACGAGCTTTCCCACGAGTGATCCGTGGGTGACGTCGGTGGGCGGCACGACCATTCAGCAAAACAGCTCACAGTTGAGCGAGATCGGTTGGAGCGCTAGTGGCGGCGGGTTCAGCCGCTTCTATACGGAGCCGTCCTTTCAGCAGGGACTGCCCACGACCGATCAGCAGTTGCTCAATCACCGACGCGGCGTGCCGGATGTCTCGTCGTCGGCTGATCCTGCCATCGGGCTTGGCTGTTTCGCCAGCTTCAGTTTCTTCACGCCGTCGGAGTTCGTGGGCAACGGCACCAGCGCCGGATCGCCGCTCTGGGCGGGCCTGACGGCCATTGCCAACCAGATGGCGGGCCATCCACTCGGCTATCTCAACCCGGGACTCTACAAGGTCGCAGGCGGCTCCAACTACACGCGCGACTTCCACGACATCACCGTCGGCAACAACAGCACCAACGACAAAGGCGTGAGCGTGGCGGGCTATGACGCGGTGCAGGGATGGGACCCAATGACCGGGCTTGGCACGCCGAACGCGCAGTATCTGCTGCCCGATCTGATCGCCGTTGTCAGTGCGGGCTGACCTACTGGCTGTCGAGAGAACTCTCGTCCGCGTCCATCGCTGCGGCCAGCCGCCCGCAGAATGCCTGAACGTCCGCGACCGATGCCTGGCTGCCATCCGCTTGGTTGAGCAGTGCGAAGATACGCGGCCCCTGTAGCTTCTGTGGCAGCCCAGTAGCGCGTGGCACCACGTGGAGGTGTACGTGCTGGAAGTGCTCGGCCTCGGCGAAGCACGCGAGATATTCTTTCGCGCAGTCCGTTTCCGCGTGCAGCGCCCGGACTACGCGTGCCAGCAGTGTGCCCATCTCGGTGAGCTCATCGGCGGCCAACTCGTGCAGGGCGCCCGCGTGCCGCCGTAGCACCAGCACTACCCAGCCAACCACTGACGTCGGCCAGGCGTGTTCGACGACCCACCACTTTCCCTCGAAGATGCGCTGTCCGGGAGAGATGTGTCGCTCGCCGCGTAATGCCTCACAGGAGTAGCAGGAATCGTCCGGGCCATTCTGCGCGTCGTGCGCTTCATCGTGCCGCATGGTGATATGCGCCTCTTTCTTTGCATAGTATTCAGGGTGGCAATTGCGCCCCGAAAGTGACAAGCACGCGCGAGGGAGGTTGCCTCCATGTTCGATGCATCGGGCGACGAACCGTCACATGACATCGCGGGCGTACGCCAGTTGAACGAGACCCAGGCGGCGCAGGCGCGGGCACTGCGCGATCTGTGCAACGAGACAGATGGGCTGTACCTCAAGGTGGGCATCTCCGCCGATTTCGCCACACGGTCAGCCGAGCCATACGCCTTTCTCTGCGTCCTCGATGATACACTCGTCGGGTTTTGCTCGTTGGTTGGAGGCGACGACCCAGAGCTTGAACTCTGCGGCATGGTGCACCCCGCGTATCGCCGACGTGGCATCGGGCGGGCGCTATTTCGTGCCGCGCGCGACTCCGCCAAGCGCCGGTTGGCCGCTATTCGCGTGCTGCTAATCTGTGAAGAGGCGTCGGCGACAGGGCGAGCGTTTGTCGCGGCAGCGGGAGGCACGCATAGCTTCGACGAGCATCGGATGGAGATCGCTGCGGCATCTGTACCCGCATCCCAGCGGCGGCTCGCGATCCATCAGGCGAGCGTGGACGATGCTTCCGAGCTCGCGCGCGTGATTGGCGCATCGTTTGGTCAGCCGGATGATCACTTGGCCGACGACATCGTGCGCGATATGACGACAGAGGATGAGCGGTACTTCCTGGCTCGGCTCGGCGACACATCCGTGGGCGCCTTCAAGATCTTCACCGATGAACCCAAAGCCTCTATCTATGCCTTTGGCGTGCTGCCAGAGTACCGTAGGCATGGCTACGGGCGCGAAATTCTGGAGACGATGCTGCCACGGCTCTTCGCCGAAGGCTGGACGGCGGTCGGGCTGGAGGTGGACTCAGACAACACTCCGGCTCAGGCGCTGTATCGCTCAGCGGGCTTCCGCGATGTCGCCATCTACAGCTACTACGCGTTTGACGTTGCTGCCTGGTAGCCCAAAATGGTCTCTGCGATGGCCTTGACCTCTCAGTGTTGAGATATGCCAATACTCTTGCGGCGCTCGTTCGTCATCACTGATGAGGGAGAACGTGCGAGCGCTGAATAGGACTAAACGCCCGTTGACAGGCGTCCGGGCCAATGTTACACTCGTGCGGCATGTATCCTTGCTTCGGAGAAGCAGTCGAAGTCGCTCTCCCTCGCGCGTAGCGCAATCGTCGCATTCGTCAGGCATCATCTCGTTCGCCGTCGGGTTCTTCGCCGATGCGGCGGGCAACACGCTCGGCAGTTTCGGTAGGAGAATTATGAAGGAGGCGCCACTGGTCATGGCGAGAAATACAATAGCTCAGACGCGGAATACCACAAGAGGCGAGGCGTCGGATGCGCGCGGAGTCCGCATGCGCCGGGTTCTGATCGGCTCACTTCCGCTGGCCGCACTGTTGGCGCTGATGGCGCTGCTCATTCTTCCAGCCACCGTATCAGCCACTGGCGCAGGACCAGGTGTTACGGTCACGCCACCGCAAGGCGGTCAGGGTACACTGATTACCGTTGGCGGTACACGTTTTCCATCTGGAGACCAGATCACTATCGGCTACGGCAACGCCGACTGCTCCAATGTCACGCCGATCAGCGGCGTCGGTGGCGGCGTCAAGGGTGATGGCTCATTCTCGTTCTCATTCCGGTGGCCCAAGACCGATAAGGGCAGCTTCACCATCTGCGCCACCGATACGAATTCCGGCACAACTATTCCCTCGAAGGGGACTTTCACGGTCGTAGATACCGAGTTGCCGGCCATCACGATCTCCGGCCCGGTGGCCGCTGGCCAGCAAGTGACCGTCACTGGCGCGCACTTCGTTGCGACCCAGCCGGGCGCGTCGCCTGGCACAGTCCAGATTTTGTATGGCGACAATGGCACCAACGGCTGTGGCACGGCCGCGGGCCACACGACCATCAATCAGGATGGCACGTTCACCTTCAGCTTCAATGCGCCGTTCGTGACGACTGATACCACCTTCGTGGTGACGGCGGTCGTTCCCGAAGGCTCCTGTGGTGGCTCGCCCACCCTCCAGGCACAGGCGAACCTGAACGTGACGGCAGGAGCGAGTGGACAGGCGACGCCAACGCCTGCGCAGGCAACACCGACCGCTGCCCCAACAGCGACAACCGCTCCCGCCGCGACCGCTACCCCTGGTGCGGGTCTGGTCTGGCCGCCAACCTGGCCGCCGAGCGGACCATGGGCGGTCG
>DAHUXT010000218.1 GCA_027307065.1 Ktedonobacteria bacterium | reverse complement strand
CGCAGAAGTGCGGCCCTAGAGTCTTGCGAGCGCGCCCTGGCAACAGTAACCGCTAAACAATCGCCAGAACTTTTCCGCTCTCAAATCTGGCTCACCAAAGGCGGCATTCTCCTCTCAATGCACCGACTTGCCGACGCGCTTAGCGCCGTTGATCAATCACTTGCGTTACATCCAAATTACGCATTTGCATGGGCGCAAAAGGCGTATATCCTCCAGCGTAGTGGAGACAACGAACAGGCGCTTATAGCGGCTGAGAAAGCGCTCTACCGTGGCGATATCTCCCTGACAAGTGAATGGCGGGGAATGACATTGATCGCAAAAGCCGGGGCACAGAATTCGCTTGGCAGCTATGAAGACGCAGTGGAAACCGCGAGAGAAGCCGTGCGGTTTGCTCCGGAATCATCCACTATTTGGGTTGTCCAGGCCAATGCCCTGGCTCATCTTGGGCGGGAAACCGAGTCCCAGGCCGCGGCTCAGCAAGGACTCGCGAACGTTGAGGTGCAGATTGCCGACGACCCTGAGAGGGTTGAATGCTGGGAAAATAAGAGCGCGCTTCTCCGTTGCCTGGGCCGTACGGATGATGCAGAGGCGGCCGAGGCCCAGGTTCACGAAGTACTCTCACGTATGACCTCTACGTCGAGATCGGATGCCCTGTAAGTCTCGGCCTGTTCACCGCACACAACGAAGCCAAAATCGTACGGGAAAGACAGATTCCCCGGCAGGATTGTCCTGCCGGGGAAGTGACAGTGGCATCGAGGCGACTTACTTCTGGGCTGCGCCCGCGAGCTTCTCGGCGGTGGCGGCGTTGCCTGCTGGCCCAATCTGGAGCACCAGCGTGTTCTGCCAGGGATCCTGCACGATCACCGCGTCGGCTGTCTTGGTGCTGGGGATGCCGGCGGCGTCGAGCCGGGCGACGATGGCCGCGCGCGCCTCTTCATTGGCAATCTCCAGCGTGAAGAAGCGTAGGCCAGCCATATCTGCGGGCGTGGGTGACGCGTTGCGGCTATGCCACGTGTTCATGCCGATGTGATGGTGGTAGCCACCCGCCGAGATGAACAGCGCGCTTGGCATCGCGGCGACGACGTCGAATCCCAGCACGTCATGATAGAACGTCCGCGCCTGTGGGACGTCGCCAATCTGGAGATGAATGTGGCCAACGCGCGTGCCGTCGGGAAAGCCCGTCCACGGCTCGTCGTCTTTCTCGGCCTCGGCGAGCACGCCACGAATATCTACGGGATCGGTCGCCATCTGCACCTGTCCGTTAACCCAGGTCCACTCGCTGCGCGGACGGTCGCGGTAAATCTCGATGCCGTTGCCGTCCAGATCGGTGATGTAGAGCGCCTCACTGACCAGATGATCGCCCTGGCCTGGCAGCGGCAGTCCCAGTTGCAGCCAGTGGCGCAGCCAGCGCCCGAGGTCCCGGCGGGTCGGCACGAGCACGGCGAAGTGATAGAGGCCCGTGTAGCCGTAATGGTCGTGCGGGAATTTGCGCGCGCCTTTCAGCTCACGCAGCAGCAGCAGCGGCGACGATGGCGTGCCAAGGGTGGCCTCGCCCGCCTTCTGACCGAGCACGGTGAAGCCAAATATCTCGGTATAGAACCGGAGCGACCGATCGAGGTCCGCCACGGTGAGCGCGACCAACCCAACCTGGGTCGCGGGATCAATTACGGACGAAGGAGCGGTTGTACCCTGCTCTGATGGTGGGGGTTGTGTCTGCGGCGTCATCTCTATGCCTCTCTCTGCTTCTCTGTGTCTACAGGGTAACTGCTGGCTGAAGTCTTACAATTTGCTATTGCTATTATGCGAACAGTAACTATATAATGTATAGCATAGGCAAGAAAGAATGTCAAGGTGATGGTTCCGGTGCGCACTTCAGAAATCGAAAAAGAAGAGATGTAAAGTGGCCGGAGACCAAGAGATAGATGAGGTATATCGGTATGTCAGACAAATCAGTCTATGAAGAAGCGACACCTGTAGCATTGACGGAGCAACACGACGCGAGTGCGGCGATGCCCGGCGGCGAGACGTTCTGCGGAGTCGCCGCGGCGGTTGCGGTGCTGGGCGACGCCTGGACGCTGCTGCTGGTGCGCGACCTTGCCGATGCGCCTCGGCGATTCACCGCGCTCCAGGCATCCACCGGCATCAGCCCGCGTGTGCTGACCGACCGCCTGCATAAAATGATGCGCGAGGGCCTGGTGACGCGCCAGATCTATCCAGAGATCCCGCCACACGTCGAATATGCGCTGACCGCAAAGGGACACGATGCTGTCAGTGTTATCACGTCACTACGTGACTACGGCGAGAAGTGGCTACGCTCAAACTCAACGATGGCCGGCGAACGCCATACCCCAAGCACGTAGAACACCTACCAAACCCATCAAGCGGGTTATTGCTCGCATATATGCCGGGCTGATTTCTCAGCGGAAAATAGCGGATCGCGGCTGAGAACGTGCGTGCTAGCCAGCAGAAATCGTTTAGGCTCGTCTATCTCCAGCGCTGAGCACCCTCGGCGGCAACTCCTCTAGCCGGGCAGCCGTACTATGAATAGTGTGGTCGGGCCAATCAGCCAATCGTGAGACCAGAGCACCAGACGACCAGTACACCGGGCGAAGGAGGCGGATTCCATGACTGAGGCGGCGATCCGCACCACCACACTTACGCGCGACTTCGGCGCCGTGCGCGCGGTCGATGCGCTGACGCTGGAGGTGCCCCCAGGTATTATCTTCGGATTCCTGGGCGCCAATGGCGCTGGCAAGACAACCACCATCAACCTGCTGCTTGGACTGTTAGAGCCAACCACTGGCCAGGCGCAGGTGCTCGGCTTCGACACGCTCACCCAGGGGAGCGCTATCCGGCAGCGCACCGGTGCCCTGCTCGAATTTAGCGGTCTCTACGAGCGTCTGTCCGCTGAAGATAACCTCGACTTTTACGGCCGCGTTTGGCATCTCTCCACCGCTGAGCGTCAGGCGCGCATCAAGGAATTGCTGACCCACGTGGGTCTCTACGACCGGCGCAACGAGCGCGTCGGCACGTGGAGCCGCGGTATGAAGCAAAAGCTGGCCATCACGCGCGTCCTGTTGCACCGGCCAACACTGATCTTCCTCGACGAGCCGACAGCGGGACTCGATCCGGTAGCCGCTGCGGCCCTGCGCGACGATCTGGAAGGGCTGGTCGCCGACGAGGGCGTGACGGTCTTCCTCAATACGCACAACCTGCCCGAGGCCGAGCGGCTCTGCCAGCAGGTCGGCGTCATCCGGTCGGGTAAGTTGCTGACCGTCGGCAGCCCTGACCTGCTACGCCGGCAGACTGGCAGCCCACAGGCCGAAGTCTCAGGCGACGGCTTCACGCCTGAGGTGCTAGCGCGGCTGCTGGCGCGACGCGACATCGCAAGTGCGCGGGTGGAGAACAAACATCTGATTCTCGAATTGACCGATCAGCAGGTGAAAATGGCGCCGATCGTGACGGCGCTAGTGGAGGCCGGAGTTCAGATCGAGGAGGTCCGCCGTGGCCAGGCAAGCCTGGAGGACGTCTTCCTCACGCTGATGGAAGAAGACCGCGCGAAGGTGGCGATATCATGATCGCTGATATCTGGACGGTCATGCGGAAAGAGTGGCGCGAGTATCTGGCCGGCAGTGGTGGCGGCGGAACTGGTGGACGCGGACGCGGCGTAATCGGTGTGCTGCTCATCGTAGGTATCGCCAGCATCCTCTGGCCGTTGCAGATGGGGCGCGCGTTGTTCACGTCACCGGCCCCGGTGGTCGTGGACGGGATGTTTCTTCCGCTCATGATTCTGATAAGCATTGTCGCGGATAGCTTCGCGGGCGAGCGTGAGCGGCATACACTGGAGACGCTGTTGGCGAGTCGGCTCTCCGACCGGGCTATCCTATTCGGCAAGCTCGGCGCGGCGATAGCCTATGGCTTGGCCGGAGGACTCATTGGTGCGCTGGTGCAGGCGGTGGTGGCGAATCTCTCGCAGAAGAACGCGAGCGTGGGCGCAGGGCTAGCCTTCTACCCGGTGGGCAGCTTGGTGGCAATCGTCGTGCTCGGGCTGCTGGTATCGCTGCTGGTGTCGAGTGTTGGCTGCCTCGTCTCGCTGCGAGCGGCGACCACACGGCAGGCGCAACTAAATCTGACCTTCGGCTACCTCGCGTTGATCTTCGCGCCGTTCATCATCGTCCAATTGCTGCCCAAGCAGGCGCAGGCTGCCATCGTCGGAGCGCTCAACGCTGCTGGCCCGACGCAGCTGTTTCTCATCTTCGCGGGAGTGTTGCTGGTGGTAGCCGTGGTGCTACTGCTCATTGCGATGGCCCGCTTCCAGCGTACGCGGCTGATCCTGTCTTGACCCTCCCCACGGCTGAAGGCGGGGGACTCCTGGGCCACTCACTGCGAACCAGACAGGCCGAAGTCTGCTGTGACCGTGACCGGCTTACACGAGCGTTGGTGGCTTGGGTGTCGCCACCGCTCCACCGGCGTCGATTTCCGCAGGCCCTGCGGTATCGAGAGCGTAGAGCACACCGTTTGCCGGAGCGCCATTCATCCTCTTGTCAGACGACAGGGATCTTCTGGAGGAGAGTGATAAACGTGCGCCTTGCGAGTCGTCTGCTGCACAGCGCGGTCCAGCCTTGCCTATGTTGGTCCTGCGCGCCAGGTCTGCCAAGGGAGCGTCCTCGCCTTCCAGGTAAGTACTCCAGGGAGTCATCGGAGGTATTTGACGCTCAGTCGATCATCGGATTTGCGGTGCGCTGAGATCATAGCACGGCCGTATCCCCAGTACACATGATGCGCTATGATAGCGTTGTCACTGAATATGCGTAACGCGCTCACGTGCTTTTGGGGGTTGCTTCATGCGCGTGAAT
Organism: Ktedonobacteria bacterium; assembly: GCA_027307065.1. Classification (GTDB taxonomy): domain Bacteria; phylum Chloroflexota; class Ktedonobacteria; order Ktedonobacterales; family JADMIN01; genus DAHUXT01. The sequence goes on along the minus strand of DAHUXT010000218.1, from coordinate 1,444 downwards.
ATGGCACCCTGTCTGTGCGCGAGAAAACAGAGCAGGCGCTTTGCGCGTACAGTAGTTATCAGAAGTCATCGGCGCTCGTGGCGCTCCGCGCACCCTGAAGGGAAGCAAGATCATGAAAGTCACGTTTCTGAGCAAATGGACCGTTCTCCTCTTGACGGTGATTACCGCCGTGCTGGTGGTTGTCGGCGTGCTGCTGACACAACAGGGCGCGCTCTTTGGCGCAGACCGCAATGTCGGTCTCGCCGTTCTCTCTTTTCTGGTGGCGGCAGTCATCTATCTGATCGCCTGGATTGTTGGACTCTTCGACTCGATTCAGGAGCGCCGATTTGGCTGGACGGTGGCGCTGATCATTCTTTCCCCGGTGCTGATCGGTCCGCTGCTCTACAGCCTGATTGGACCTCGCAACACCAAATAGCGTTGCCGAGAACGCATCTGCCGTGACGTAGGCATTTGAGCATCCAACGTCATATCATCTCACTCTCTCATACTCCGCCCGATTTCGCGGGCTGGATGCATTGCCGCACGCTCCGGCCATTCCTCATGATGGAGTATCTCCATGCACGAAGTTGTTTGTGCCGTCTGTGGGCGGCAATCGTCGGTGAGTGCGGGCGCGACGGCGACATGTCCCAGTTGCGGCGCCCCGCTCTCCGTGCCCCCCGTGGCGTCGTCCGTAGACGATGATTCCGCGACTCGTCCCAGTATTCCGCCGACACCGATAGCAGCAGTGGAGGACGAGACGACCAGGGTTGCCATGCCTGCAGTCGCCGTATCCGCTGATCCGGCGAGCGCCCAGGAAGCCGTGGCTGGCGCACCCGACTCGCCCGAGGCGTCAGACGTCACAGCCGATCTGCCGCAGCCTCCATCACCCGAGCGCACGGCGACCATTCCCGCGCCCGCGATGCCGGAGACAGAATCGCAGACGCGGCCAGTTGTGCCGGTTGATGCGCCTGCAATGTGGCCGAGCGCGCCAAACGCCCCTGTCGCCAGCGCAGACGCGCCGTCCGTCGGGACGCCATCCGTGCAGCCTGCGCCAGCGACGTCCAGGCGCAGCCCGTTCGCCGTCCTGGGAGTGGTGCTGCTGATTATCCTGCTGCTGGCGCTTATCGCCGCGGGAATCCTCTTCGCCAATGGGCGTCTGCCATTCTTCGGCGCAACTGCCACGCCGACGGTTGCCGCCACCGCGACTCCTGATCCAACGCCCACGGCGCCAATCTCGCTCACCCCTTTCACCGACGCCGATCATGTCTTTCGGGTAGGCTATCCATCCAGTTGGCTCGTCGCGACGCGCAATGTGTCGGGTACCGAGCAACGTCTCGTCCTTTTCACCAATAGTAGTGCCGCTGCCACATTCGAGATTGGCACGCTCTCGACAACCGACGTGCTCCCGGCGCAGATCGACGATCAGGCGCTCTCGCTGCTGGGCGAGAAGACAGGAATTGCCAAC
>DAHUXT010000217.1 GCA_027307065.1 Ktedonobacteria bacterium | reverse complement strand
AAGTAACAGACCCAGCAGTCGGCCACCGATACGCGGCAGTGTATAGCGTTCAAAGTTCACGCCCATGCTTTCGACGAAGCTTTGGGCCTCAGCGGACAATTGCCGCGGCTCAGGTGGTGCGGACATACGGGCCTCCAGGCTCTGGTCTTTCATCAGCGGATACGTATCGCTGCACGCAATAGTAGTCCATTTAGTTTGTTCAGTCAAGACTGAAACATACGACTTTCGGCGGAGGCGAAGGCAGCCCGAATATAACATCACCAACTCGTTGTCGATGCACGAATGCGCATGTTACGGTCTAAGGCGTTGCGCCCACACATGAAGGGCGCTCATCGCGTACGGTCGCAGAGCGGAAAAGGAACTACTCGCATGAAGGTTGCGTATATTTTCAGCACCAGCGGACACACCGCCAGCTATAAACTTGGCAAGATGATTCTGCCGCAACTCGAAGCTGGAAACCACGGCGTCGAGGTCGTCGGCATGATGTTCTTCGACGACAACACCTATGTGCTGCGCAAAGGTGATCCTATTGGCGAGCGGATAGGCAAAATCGCCCGCGAGCAAAACATTCTGCTGATGCTCTGCGATCAGTGCGCGCTGGAGCGCGGATTGGCCGAGGGTGAGCCACCGAATTGCGCGCCCGCCAACACCGTCGAGGGCGTGCGCGTTGGCTGCTTCCCTGATCTGTATGGCGCACTGGCGGGCAACCCGCCCGATCACATCATCACACTGTAGCAACGCATTGGGCTATTCTGGCTCGCGTTGGCCACGCTGGCTGAGCCAGAGCGAAATATGCTCTGGCTCCATCGTTTCCTGTACCATTGCTAGCAACTGAGTGCGCACGTCGTTCAGATTGACCCGATTGCGCAGGGTCGCGCTAAAGGCAGCCAGTGTCTTCTCGGCGTTGTACTTCCGGCGATAGAAGCGGCGGTCGATCAGCGTCTGCAGTCGTCGACGCACCGGCTGAATCAGCGCCGCAGTCGCCAATGTCGAGATCACCAGCGCCAACGGCCCACCCGCGACGCGCCCGGTGGTGATCCCCGCAAGACTCTCCAGTCCGACCACGAGCACCGCGTAGACGCCCGCCAGTAGTACGGTCAGCGAGCCATACACCAGCGTCTTATTGATGATGGTGTCGATATCCCACAGGCGAGCACGCAGGATGGCTATGGTGATGAAGATGGGGATCAGCATGAGCGAGAACAGGAGGATAGAGCCAATCACCAGGTTGCCGATGACCGGCGATGCGCGCTTCACGGAATCTGGCACAAACACCCCAGAGAGGCCGAACGCGACAAATACGGCTGTGATCACGGCGAAGCAAAAGACAATCCACTTGGTCTGCTGCCGCTCTTTAGGGGTCGAAATTCGCTGGTAGCGGTAGACCTGCGCGATACCAGCAGTCACGATGAAGGTGGGTATGACTGTGCCTCCGGCGACGCCAGCAGGCAACGTGGGCACAAAGAATGTCGCCAGCCAGAAGGCGAGCACGATCAGGCTGATCCAGCGGGTCCAGCGCGGCACGAAACGTCCACTAGGGAAAAGGTAGAAGAAAATGATGGACATTGCCTGCCCCGCCACGACGAACAGCAGGGTGACGAGATGCACGAGGGGATTGGCCGCAAGCACCGCCGGAACTGTTCCGGCACTGATGTCATACAGATTCCCACCAGTGGATGCGCAGCCAAAGACCACCAGCATAAATGCGCAGAAGAGCGCCATTCGCTCGTCTGAGCGGCGAAAGAAGATCACTGCGGCAGTGGCGAGATAGACGAGCATATACAGAATGCTCTCGGTTATCTCGATGCCGTTATACACCGCGCTCGATAGGCCAAGCTGACGCAGGTTCGCCACCTCGCCTGGAGGGAGCGTGTGCGTATAGATTGTCGGCATAGCAATCGCATTGAGCGCGATGATGGTCAGCGTCACGGCGATCCACCCCACGCGCGCGAGCAGCAGCCAGCCGCCACGCACCTGCATCGGTGGATTTATCGTGGAGACTTCGCGCCCGGGTGATGTATTTATGGTCTTAGCGGACTGGTGCAACGATGATCTCCTTCGTGCCACAGTACAGCACAGATTCTATCGGCAATGATACAGCATCCCACGTCACCCAATCGTTACGAGACTCGTTACACGCCTGCGATAGCTCATTTCTGCTATGCTGATGGTGCGCGGATAAAGCAACAACCAAAGCCGCGCATCCGGCTATGGCTGCAACATGGAAGCGTGAGCGAGCGTAGAAATAGCACTATGAGCACGACAGATCAACCCGTGCGTTCCAGCACGTCACTGCAAATGACCGTCGCGGAGGGCATCCTCATTCCGCGCGGATCGGCCTTCATCACACCCGCCGCGCTGGCCGCGCTGGGTTGCCGCGATGATGATGTCATCGTTATCCAGGGCCAGCGGCCCACCGTCGCGCGCATCCACGCGTGGCCCAATGAGCCGCACCCCAGCGATACCACTGTGCCGGGAACCACCATCCCTGGCGACGCGATCATCCAGATGGATGGCATCGTGCGCCAGAACGCGGGCGCGGCTCTCGGCGATCTCGTCACCATTCACGCGGTCGGGGCACAGCCAGCCATCAGTGTCGCGCTGGTTCCGGTAAATGGCCCGGCGGCACTCGCCGACGAAGAACTACGCCATGTCGCCCAGACATTGCGTGGACTGGTGACAATCGCGGGCGATCTGGTGCGGGTGCCCGGCATAGGGCTGGCTGCGCGCGAGTTCCAGGTGTTTTCCACCAACCCCGCGAGCGCCGTCGTGCTGGAGCCAGGCACCAGCCTGCGTATCCAGGCTCCGGGGACGGGCGCGCCGCCGCGAGCCAGCGTCATCACCTATGAAGATATCGGCGGCCTCGGCGAAGAATTGCAGCATGTGCGTGAGTTGATCGAGTTGCCGCTACGCCATCCGGAGCTTTTCGACCGGCTTGGCATCGAAGCGCCCAAAGGCGTGCTGCTCTATGGCCCGCCCGGCACCGGGAAAACGCTGATCGCGCGGGCGGTCGCCTCGGAAAGCGGCGCGCACTTCTTTAGCGTCAGCGGCCCCGAGATCATCGACAAGTTTTACGGCGAGAGCGAGGCGCAACTGCGACGTGTCTTCGCGGAGGCGCAGAAGAACGCGCCCAGTGTCATCTTTCTTGACGAGATCGACGCGATCGCTCCCAAGCGCTCGGAGGTCTGGGGCGAGGTGGAGAAGCGCGTCGTCGGCCAGTTGCTGACACTGATGGATGGCATGCGCGCGCGGGGGCAGGTTATCGTCGTCGGGGCGACCAACCGCGCCGATGCGCTCGATTCGGCGCTGCGCCGTCCGGGCCGTTTCGACCGCGAGGTGAATCTGCACGCGCCCGACACTAAGGGACGGCTGGAGATTCTGCGCATCCACAGCCGCGATATGCCGCTGGCCGAAGACGTTGCCATGGACGAACTGGCGCGCATCACACCGGGCTTTGTCGGCGCTGACCTTGCCGCGCTCTGCCGCGAATCGGCGATGTCCGCCCTCCGCCGCACCTTCCCGCAGGCCAACCTGATCCGTGGCAGCATCCCCACCAACGAATTGCTGGCGCTCACCGTGACGATGGACGACATGCGCGATGCCCTCAAACACATCGATCCGTCGGCGGCACGCGAGGTCGCCGTCGAGGTGACCCAGACGCCATGGGAGAGCGTTGGCGGGCTGGAGGGCGTCAAGCGGACCCTCATCGAGACGATTGAATGGCCGCTCCGCTACCCCGATGTCTTCGACGCGATGGACCTGGAACCGGTGCGCGGCGTGCTGCTCAGCGGGCCTCCTGGCACCGGTAAAACGCTACTGGCGCGGGCGCTGGCGACTGCCTGCCGGGCCAACTTCATCGCGGTCAAGGGGCCAGAGCTGCTCTCGAAGTGGGTCGGTGAGTCCGAGCGCGGCGTGCGCGAGACGTTCCAGCGGGCGCGCCAGGTTGCGCCGTGCGTGCTCTTCCTCGACGAGATGGATGCGCTCGCGCCCCGGCGTGGTGGCGCATTCGACGCGGTGAGCGATAAGATCATCGGCCAACTGCTCACCGAACTGGATGGCATCGAGGGACGGCGCGGCGTGATTGTCGTCGGCGCGACCAACCGCCCTGAACTCATCGATCCGGCGGTATTGCGCTCTGGCCGCTTCGATCTGCTGCTCGACCTGCCGATGCCCGACCGCCCGGCAAGGCGCGTGATCTACGATCTCTATACGAAGCGGCGGCCACTGGCGCAGAATGTCTCGCTCGATACGCTGGCCAAGCGCTCCGATGGGCTGAGTGGCGCCGATATCGAATTCGTCTGTCGCCGTGCCGCCAACATCTCCGTCTCTGAATGGGTGCGGTCGCACGGAGCCGAGACGCTGGCGGCCGCCCAGGCGGGCACGTCGCGCCTGCGCCCGCCCGTCATCGAGATGCGCCACTTCGAGATGTCGATCGCCGCGGCCCGCAACGAATCTGGCGGCAAGTGGGGTTGACGAATTGTGGATGGTCAGGAAGGGTTCGCCGATTTCAATTTGAAATGAACCTTTGAAACGAGCATACACTGCCGCTATACTCCTCAGTGCATTCACGACACGCCCCACGTGTTCATGTCTATCGGGAGGAGCCATCTAGGCATGCAGGGAACTGAACTCTACGCCGACCTCATCGCGACGCTGGCGCAGCGGACGCGTAAAGCCATCGGGAAGCTCTCGGCTGAAGAGCTTGCCTGGCAGCCCGACGCCGAGGGCAACAGCATCGGCGTCACCGTCTGGCATGTCGCTCGCTGGATCGACGTGACGAACCGTGTGCTACGCGATAAGCCGCCGAGCGAAGAGTTCTGGCTGACGCGCGGATGGGCCGAGCGTACTGGCTATAATCCACAGGGCATTGGCACCCTGGGGCTGGGCGCGGTCACCGGCTACACGCTGCAAGAGGTGGCGGCGATTCCGCGTCTTAGCGCCGAGGAACTGCTCACCTATCTCGATCAATCCTGCGAGGCACTACAGGCCTACCTGCTTGCGCTGCCATCGTTCGAGCCACTGCGCGAGAGCGTGCCCGAATCGAGCAACCTGGCCCCCTGGACAAAAGCGCAGATGCTCAAAGATGTGTTCATGGGCGTTGTCGGCCACACAGGCGAGATCGATGCGCTCAAAGCCATCATGAAGCGCGCCAGCGTCGCCTGACATGCGGCTTGATATTTCCCAAGCTACGATGAGTTGCGCCCGCGGGTGACCATTCGCACTACAGTCCGCGCAGGCGGACTTTGTGGCCGAACGCAGTAAGGCCGTTGAGGCGCGGTTTTCACCGCCAGCGTCCAGTTGCATCAAAGCACCGCTTTGGCGGCTGCGCGACCAGCTGTGCGACCGGAGAAGATGCAGCCGCCGAGAAACGTCCCTTCGAGCGCCCGGTAGCCATGCACCCCACCGCCGCCGAAGCCTGCCACCTCGCCCGCCGCGTAGAGCCCTGATATCGGTTGGCCATTGGCGTCGAGCACGCGAGCCGAAAGATCAGTCTCGAGGCCGCCGAGCGTCTTGCGGGTAAGGATGTGCAGCCGCACCGCAATCAGCGGCCCGGCATCTGGATCGAGCAGCTTGTGCGGCTTCGCCACACGGATCAGCTTGTCGCCCAGATACTGTCGCGCGCCCCGGATAGCAGCGATTTGCAGATCCTTACCATACTCGTTGTCCATTTCACGGTCACGGGCGACGATCTCACGTTCGAGCGCGCCCAGATCGAGCAGCGGCTCACCGGTGAGCGCGTTCATGCGGCGGATCAGATCGGGCAGTTTGCGCTCCACCACGAAGTCCGCGCCATGATCCATAAACGCCTGCACTGGCCCTGGCGGCCCCTTCGAGAACCCACGACCCAGCGTCTGCAGAAAGCTCTTGTTGGTCAGGTCGGGATTCTGCTCCGAGCCGGAGAGTGCGAATTCCTTCTTGATGATGCTCTGGGTCAGGATGAACCACGAATAATCGTAGCCGGTCGAGAGGATGTATTCGAGCTGGCCGAGCGTGTCGGAGCCGGGGAAGAGCGGCGAGGGCAGGCGCCTCCCGGTCGCGTCGAACCACATCGACGACGGTCCGGGCAGGATGCGGATGCCGTGGCGCGGCCAGATCGGCGACCAGTTCCGGATGCCCTCGACATAGTGCCACATGCGGTCGCGATTGATCAGCCGCGCGCCGGCTTGTTCGGTGATGCCGATCAAGCGCCCGTCGACGTGGTCGGGCACGCCGGAGATCATGTTGACGGGCGGCGGACCCAGGCGCGCCGGCCAGTTCTGCCGCACCAGCTCGTGGTTGCCGCCGATGCCGCCGGAGGCGACGATCACGGCCTGCGCGCGCAGCGCGAATTCGCCGATTGTCTTGCGCGAACTGCTTTGGCCTCGCGCAATCGGGTCCGGTTCGAGAATCGCGCCCCGGACGCCATTGGCGGT
>DAHUXT010000216.1 GCA_027307065.1 Ktedonobacteria bacterium | reverse complement strand
CCTTCGACTCAAGCACGGGAATCAGCTTTGGTGCTGCCAGCGCACCCGCACCGCAGACCGTTGCCGTGGCAGCGGTTGCCAGAAAGGCTCTCCGGCCAACATGCGGAGGACGTGTCCCAGTGGTTCTGATGACTCTGGCGGCTCTGGTGGTTTCCTCCGGAGTCTCGATGGTACGTGCCATATGTACCTCCTTCGCGAACCAGCATTATTCCTGTTATGACGCCAGGCGCAGCGCGTTCGCGCTGCTGGTTCGATGTCAAACCGTGCATAAAAGGTGCCACGGGCAGGCAGTATTATGCAGGGTGGGCATAATTGCCGAATAGAGCTACGCCGGCTGGTTCAATCAGAGGCTCGGGAACAAGGCGCCAGGCGCGTGTGATAGCAGCCGAACAATGCGCTGTGCTACCATCAGGGAAGAGGAATACACACACCGGAGGCTCGCGTGATCACATCGCCACAGATTGATATCGCCACCGTTGCCGATATCCCCGGGCTGGCGGCGCTGCGCATCCAGCAGGAGTGGTGGGAGCGTGGTGAACGGCTACTGCGTCCCCTTCTTGCCTGGGATGGCGCCCACATGTTTACCATTCGCGCGGGCGCGCTCGATGTGCCCCTCGGCGAACAAACCACGCCGGAAACGCCGATTGCCGTGGTGGGCGCGATTGCCGCCGGAGCCACGGGCGTCATTGGCAATGTGGTCGTTCGCGAGGATTACCAGCGTCGGGGGCTGGCGCGCCGGTTGATGCGGGCCGCGCTCGACTGGCAGCGCGAGAAAGGCGTACGTACCAGTTGGCTCGACGCGACGGAGGACGGCCGGTCTCTCTATCGCGGGGTGGGCTTTGCGGACTGCGAGCCGTCGTACTATGCGCAGACGTCAGTGGACGCGATACACCGTGGCTGGCTGGAACGCACGGCTGGCACCGTGCGGGCGCGTCTCGCGCAACCGGAGGAGATCGCCCGCGCCGCAACGCTCGATGAAACGGCCTTCGGCGGCGACCGAATGCCCTTGCTGGCGGGGGTATTGCGCCAGCCGGAGACGTGGCTCTATCTGGTGGAGGACGCGAACGGCGGCGTGCTGGGCTATCTGATGGCGCGCACGCTGGAGAGTCCGCTGGCCGGGATACGCGCCGGATCGTGGGTTGCCACAGGCGATGCGGTCGCCGCCGCCCTGCTCGTCGCGCTGCTGGCGGAGGATGCGCCGTGGCGAGACGTGGTAGCCCACGGGTCGCATGCAGCTCATGGGGCGAACACCAACGAGCCACCGAAAGTAGTGCTGTCGCCGCCTGGCAACAATCCCGCCGCGCTTACACTGCTGCGCAACGCACACGTGGACATCATCGTGGACGATCTCATCATGCGCCACGACTTCGCCGATGCGAGCGGTGTCATTCATCCGGCGCGGCAGCGGATGGACTGGCTCTATGGCTGGCTGGCTGCAATGGTGTTTTGAGTGCTGCCAGCATCCGGGGCATTTACGCGAATGTTCGCGGGCGTGTGTGGGTTCGACGCTATTGGCACGATCGCCAGCAGGCGAAAGCCGCCACTTTCCTGTCGTCGTGCCTCGCATGTACCACCAAGCGATGTGATGCGCTCGGCCAGTCCGCGCAGACCATTGCCAGCGGTATCGCCACCACCCACGGGCGTCGGCTTGCCATCGTCAGTCATCTCGACGGAAATACGCTGTCCGTCGCGGCCCACGCGCACGAGACACTGTGACGCGCCACTATGGCGGATGATATTGGTCACTCCCTCGCGCACGACCCAGCCCAGCGCGCTCTCAACCGCTGGGGGCAGCCCTGTAGTGATGCCCACGTTGCCTTCGTAGCGGTAGGTAATGCCTGCCGCCGCGAGCATTTCGCGCGCGCCCTGTAGTTCGCTCGCCAGGGTAGGTTGACGATAGCTTGACACAGCCTCGCGTACCTCTTTGAGCGCCTGACGCGCCACTCCCTCGATGTCGCTCAGTTCATTGGCGGCGCGGTCTGGAGCGACACTCAACAGCCGCCGCGCCAGTTCGCTTTTGAGCGCGATCAACGAGAGATTGTGACCCAGTAGGTCATGCAGGTCACGGGCGATGCGCAGTCGCTCCTCATTGATCGCTGTCGCCCGCGCCATCTCTTCACGTGTCAGGCGCAACTGCTGGCTGTTCGCCGCCGACCAGCCGAACGCGATGACGATGGCTCCGACGATGCCGACGAACGTGATCGCGGAGAGCGCCGATGAGAAATTCAACCGCCATGCCACGACAACACCGACAAAGATGACCAGAGCAACAGTGGTGGCGGCCGCTTTCCTGGTTGGCAGCCAGCCCGCCGCCGCCGAACTCGTGTAGATAAACAGCCCGCCCCAGCTATAGCCATTCATAAAGGTGAGCATGGTCGCGAGCACAAACAGACTTATGATCGGCGCCCAGAGCGCCATCCCCGATGAATATACCCGAAGCGCATAGGCAGTAAGGCTATGGGCGGAGCGCCATGAAACCCAGAGATACAAGGCGAAGAAGGCGGTGGCGCCGAGCACGCTGGTGGCTACCCACAGGGGGGAGCGGTGGCGCTGAAACAAATCGACGAGCGCCGGGATGAAGAGTGGCAGCCAGAGTATCCATATCAGCCAGAGCAGGAAGGTCGACCCCAGACTGCCCGAAGATTGCCTGGCCGCATCTGGTGAAACGCTATCCATCATTGTGCCTCCTGGCATACAGACATCGGCAATGCGTGCGACGCCAGTCTCTTCTGGCAGTTAACGCCATACATGCCACCACGTCCAGTGACAAATGTCATCACCAGGTGCTGATGCGACTCACTACCGGGTTGGGCTGGCTCCCCATAGACTGTAAACGTGAACGGCAACACACCACAGCAAGAGGAGCAGATGGAAATGATGGTTCGAGAGCGAAAGACGGAACGACGTGCCGATAGCGACAGCCGTGACACCACGGACGCGACTGTCGCGGTGCGCTTCGAGGGACTGACGAAACATTTTGGCGGCGTGTGCGCGGTTGATCATCTCGATCTGGAGATTCGCCAGGGCGAGACGGTGGCGCTGCTGGGACCAAACGGCGCGGGCAAGACAACAACCGTCTCGATGCTGCTTGGCCTGCTGGCGCCAGACGCGGGCGACGTGAGCGTACTGGGCATGTCGCCTGAGGCGGCGATTCAGAGCGGGCGCATCGGCGCAATGCTGCAAGAGGGCGGCCTGATGCCGGGCATCAGCATCGGCGAGCTGCTGAACTTCGTGCTCGCGCTGCGGACCTCGCCATTCACCCGCGCGCAGTTGGTCGCCATGGCCGGACTCGATGGGCTGGAGCGGCGCCGCGTTGACCGGCTTTCGGGTGGGCAGACACAGCGGCTGCGGTTCGCGCTGGCCATCGCCAGTGAGCCGGAGATCTTGGTACTCGACGAGCCAACCGCCGCGATGGATGTGGAGGCCCGGCACAACTTTTGGGCCAACATGCGCAGCTACACCTCCGCCGGACGCACGGTGCTCTTTGCCACGCACTACCTGGAGGAAGCCGAGGCGTTCGCGTCGCGGGTCGTCATCATCTCGCGGGGGCGGATCGTCGCCGACGGCACGGTTGCGGAGTTGAAGCGGAGGGCGGGCGCACAGACGGTTCACTTCCTCGCGGATGAGCGTGCGCAGGCGTCGCTGAGCGGGCTGGCGGGCGTCTCGCGGGTTGAGCGGCAGGGAGAGCGAGTCACGCTCACCACCAACGACATCGACACGACGGTGCGGGCGCTGGTAGGCAGTCACGTCGACTGGCGAAATCTCGAAGTACGCAGCCCGAACCTGGATGACATCTTCATGGCGCTGGTAAGCAATGGCCAGTAAACATCTTGGCACACACGATCCGCTTAGGAGGCAACCCCATGACTAGCTATCTTCGCCTGGAAGTCCTGCGCGCGCTGCGTGACCCGAAGTACCTGATTCTGGCGGTGCTGGCGCCGATTGGCTTCTATCTGTTGTTCGCGACGTTGTTTGGTGGGCAGAGCACCGGCTCGGCACATATCACGGTGCAGGCCGCGCTGATGGTGTCGATGAGCATGTACGGCGCGATGTGGGCGGTGATGTCGGCGACGGGTCCGCGCATCGCCCAGGACCGCACGATCGGTTGGACGCGCCAGATGCGCCTGCTCCCAATTCGCACAGCCAACACACTGATTGCGCGCCTGATCGCGGCGGTGGCACTGGCTGGCCCTGCGATTGTGCTGGTCATGCTGACGGCGGTGTTCGCCAAAGGCGTAACGCTCGACGACGCGTGGCGCTGGGCTGTGTTGCTGGCGCTGCTCTGGCTCGGCTCGATTCCGATCGCTCTGCTCGGCATCGCCATTGGCTACAGCATCGGCCCGGAGGTCGCGTTTGGCGTGCTCTACGCGCTCTACCTTGCGCTTTCGGCGCTCGGCGGTTTGTGGATGCCGATCTCGATCATGCCGAGCGGCATGCAGGCGGTTGGTAAACTGCTGCCATCGTACCGGGCGGCATCGATGGGCTGGCGACTCATCGGCGGCAAGCCGTTCGACGCCTCGGATGCGCTGATTCTGGTGGGATGGGCGGTCGTCTTCTCGCTGGTTGCGCTCTTCTTCGCCAGCCGCCGGGCGAATTCTCGGTAATCTCCTGCTGCCTTCCCCTCTCCGACATGTTCTGGAGAGGGGATTTTTTATGCCCTGACCTCGATCTGTTCCATCGGTGCGCGATCTCAGCATCTCTAGCGGCCCCGCTGTGGTCTATGCTACAATGCGACTAGACATGGCTTAGTGGTTCGGTCAATTTTCGCGCATTGGATTAGGCCAATTTGAGGCACGGGCACTGGCGTACAACGGTGTACGCTTGCAGCGCTGCGCGTTTGCCGCAGCAGGAGGATGTCTTTCGTGGATACCCAGACCGGTACGACGCGCGTCAAGCGCAACTTCCCCGAGATGCTCAAGGGCGGGGTCATCATGGATGTGGTGACTGCCGATCAGGCGAAGATCGCCGAGGACGCGGGAGCATCCGCGGTGATGGCACTGGAGCGCGTGCCAGCGGACATTCGGGCGCAGGGTGGCGTGGCGCGCATGAGCGATCCCGAGCTGATTTTGCAGATCAAAGAGGCGGTCACGATTCCGGTCATGGCCAAGTGCCGCATCGGCCACTTCGCCGAGGCGCAGGTGCTCCAGGCGCTCGGGGTCGACTACATCGACGAGTCCGAGGTGCTGACGCCCGCCGACGAGGCCTACCATGTCAACAAGCACGACTTCACCATTCCGTTCGTCTGTGGCGCGCGCGATCTGGGCGAGGCGCTGCGGCGTATTGGCGAGGGCGCGGCGATGATTCGCAGCAAGGGCGAGGCTGGCACCGGCAATATCGTCGAGGCGGTACGCCACCTGCGCACGATCACGGACGGCATCCGCAAGCTGACCATCATTCCTGAAGAGGAGTTGATGAGCGAGGCGAAGAACCTGGGCGCGCCGTACGAGCTAGTGCGCGAGGTGCGCGGGCTGAAGCGGCTGCCGGTGGTGCTGTTCTGCGCGGGCGGCATCGCGACTCCGGCGGATGCGGCGCTGGTAATGCGGCTGGGCTGCGACGGCGTCTTCGTCGGTTCCGGCATCTTCAAGTCCGATGAACCGGCGCGCCGCGCGAAGGCTATCGTCATGGCGACGACGCACTTCGAGGATCCGGCGATTCTGGCGGAGGTTTCGCGTGGGCTGGGCGAGCCGATGCGCGGACTCGAACTGAAGTCCATCCCGGAGAATCAGTTGATGGCCGCTCGCGGCTGGTAGGGGCGAATCTCACCCTTACCCTGGCGTGGGGCCAATTCGCCGGGGCATTCATGCTCCGCCCTGCTCACACGATAACCGGCGGCGTCCACCAGCGGAGATACCCATTCGGGCCTGCCCAGGAGTCCTCGCGGGCGCGGGGGTTGCGAATATCGGCAAGAGCAGCCGGTCCGCAATCCCCCTGCATTCGCGGGCAATCACGGCGACTCTGGCGGGGGCGCAACATGGTACACTGGAACTACGTATAGCGTTATGAGTGAACCGAGTGAACAAACGTTCGGTTTTTCTGCGCGCTGTACCGAGCGGAAACGAGCGAGAGGCCGATGACACGAATCGGTATTCTGGCGCTTCAGGGCGATTTTCGCGAGCATGCTCTGGCGGTTGAGCGGCTGGGAGCCGAGAGCCGTCTGGTGCGGCTGCCGCGCGACCTGGACGGCGTGGATGCACTCATCTTGCCGGGCGGTGAAAGCACCGTGATGGGCAAGCTTATGGTAGCGTATGATGTAGTAGAGCCGCTGCGGAAGCTGCTCGCACAGGGGATACCTGCCTGGGGCACCTGCGCCGGGATGATTCTCCTCTCGCGCGAGACAGACAACGCGCTGGCCGGACAGCCGTTGCTCGCCTCGATGAACATGCGCACGCGGCGCAACGCCTTTGGGGCGCAGCGTG
>DAHUXT010000215.1 GCA_027307065.1 Ktedonobacteria bacterium | reverse complement strand
CTGGTGCATTCTCGGTCATGGCGTGATGGTCTCCTGAATCGTGGCGTAGGCTCGTACCGGGAACGTACCCATGCCTTTGACTTTCACTGGAACCGCCGTGAAGCGGAACCCTCGAGGGGGAAGTTGTTCCATCGCGCAGAGATGCTCGACGATGGGGATCTCCGCGCCGAGCAATATCGAGTGAACGGGGCGGCGCAGATTGGCGGTATCGTCGATGTTGTACGAATCGATGCCCACCAGCAGCGCTCCCGCGTCTCGCAGCCATGCGGCGGCATCCTCGGTCAGGAAGGGATGTCCCTCGAAGTACTGATCGGTGCGCCAGTGGCTAGCCCACCCCGTGTGCACCAGGACCACCTTGCCACGCACGTCTAGCGCGGCAAACACAGAGTGATTGATGGCGCGCTCCTGGCTGCCCGTAAGCCGGACGAGGACAGCGTCGAGGTCGGCCAGGCCGTCCAGTGCCAGTTCGGAGAGATCGTGGCCATCGGCAAATCGGTGGAATGGGGAGTCGATATAGGTGCTGGTGTTGGAAACGAGCTCGATCTTGCCGATTTGAAATTCAGTGCCCTCGGCATAATTGGCGCGTGACTGTTCGCGGCTGAGAAAGTCGCAGACGATCGGCGCGGGCAGACCTTTGTAGGTAATCATGCCGTCTTCGATGCTGTGGCTCAGATCGATATGGCGGCGAAAGTTGGCCATTCCGCTGGAAGCCTCAATTCCGCGCTTATGTGGCTCGTCGATGAGGCGCTTGTTCGTGATGTGGATGCTCTGCACCATCAACAGGCGCAGGTCCCGTACCACATGATTCGCCAGGGCATCGTCGTCTATGTCCTCGCCGGGAATATCAAGGCGAAAGCTGTCACCACGCAGGCCGCCGCCATTGGTGAATGTCACGTCGAAGTCGAATTGTACCCGCTTCTCGGGCTGCTGCTGACTGGCCACGTTTCCCCTCTCCCAACTATGTTGCCCTTGTGGCGAATGCCACGCCCGCCAGGCGTCGGATAGTGCTATTGACAGGCGAACGTGGCGAGGTGTTACACTTCAGGCATGGAGAGTATAACCGCTCGCGAATTTGCGCTTTCATTGCCAGACGGAGAGCCTGGTGCGGACGATGTCTGCTGCAAGGCCGAGTCGCTGCCCACTACGCCCGACAGGATGCCGGTGGTGGCGCTGACCGACCGCCTGAAGGCGCTGGCCGACGAGACGCGGCTGCGTATGCTTGATCTGATGTTGCGGCACGGGCAGGCGCTCTGCGTTTGTGAGATCACTGAGCAGTTCGACCTGAGCCAGCCAACCATCAGCCATCATTTGCGGCTGCTGCGCGAGTCGGCGCTGATTCGCGGCGAGAAGCACGGAACGTGGATGTATTATTCCGCCACCGACGAGGGCAAACGTTGCATGGCGGTGGTCAAACGCCTGGTGTAGGTGTTTTTTTGAGGCATTCATCGAAAATCATCGATGAATGAAAGGATGGACGATTCCATGGCGGATACACAGAACGCGGCGGAGATTACCGAACGTGTGCGCGTGCGCTATGCCGCGGCTGCCAGGCGTGTGCAGACAGGCGTCACTGGTAGCTGCTGTGGTGATGAGAAAGACGTCGTGTCGGCGGATATCTATGGAGCCGACGACGTCGCGGTGCTGCCGGAAGAGGCCGTCGTCGCCTCGCTCGGCTGCGGCAACCCAACGGCGCTGATCGATCTTCATGAGGGTGAGACGGTGCTCGATCTGGGATCGGGCGGCGGCATCGATGTGCTGCTCTCGGCGCGCCGCGTCGGACCGACGGGTTTCGCGTATGGCCTTGACATGACCGATGAGATGTTGGCGCTCGCGCAGGAAAACAAGGCGAAGGCGGGCGTCACCAATGTCGCGTTCCTCAAAGGGCGCATCGAAGACATTCCACTGCCTGCCAAATCGGTGGATGTGGTCATTAGCAATTGCGTCATCAATCTCGCCGCCGACAAATCACAGGTGCTGCGCGACGCGTTTCGCGTGCTGCGTCCCGGTGGACGTTTCGCCGTCTCGGATGTCGTAGCAGATGGTCCAGTGCCTGATGCTCTGCGTCAAAACATGGAGGCCTGGGTGGGATGCCTGGCGGGCGCGCTCGACGTGGATGAATACACTCGCCTGCTGACCGATGCCGGATTCGCGGATGTGAGCGTGACAATCACACGGCGCTACACCGTGGCCGAAGCGGGGCTCGATCCTGCGACGCTGCCTGAGGGCTGGCAAGCTGGCGATGGCAAGCTCGCGAGCGCATTTGTGCGCGCAACGCGGCCAGCGAACGAAACACGCGAGAAAGCCGCGTCGTCGCCGGTCATGGTGCTACGCGAGAATGTGTCGTCTGATGGCTGCTGCGGAGGCGGTTGCTGTTCGTAGTCCGAGAGCTTGGAGCGTAGATGTCAACGGAAATTGCGTCTCGTCGTGGCCGCAGCGGAATGCGGGGGTCGGAGAGAACCAGGATGGGACGGTCGCCCACGGAGGCATTCGTGGCGGCATGTGTCGCCGAGGGCATCGGCACATTCGCGCTTGTCTTTGCCGGCTGTGGGGCGATCATGATCGACCGCCTGTCGCATGGGCAGGTGACACATGTCGGCGTCGGACTGGTCTTCGGGCTTGTGATCGCCGCGATGATTTACGCGACGGGGCACATCAGTGGCGCGCATCTCAATCCCGCCATCACGCTGGGATTCGTGCTTGCCCGCCATTTTCCGCTCCGGCGCATGGCGGGTTACTGGTTGGCGCAGTTTGCCGGAGCGATTCTCGCGGCTGTCACGCTGCGACTTGTGGTTGGCAACGTTGCCAGTCTCGGCGCAACGTTGCCGATGGGCGCGGGCGGCGCGTGGCAATCATTCACACTGGAATCGCTGCTGACCTTCTTCCTGATGTTTGTCATCATGGCCGTAGCGACGGATATGCGCGCGGTGGGGCAGGCGGCAGCGCTGGCGATTGGCGCGACGGTTGGGCTCGAGGCGCTCTTTGCCGGGCCGATCAGCGGCGCATCCATGAATCCGGCGCGTTCGTTTGGGCCAGCCTTGATAAGCTGGATGTGGACGGGCCAGTGGGTATACCTTACCGCGCCCTTCATCGGAGCAGCGGTCGCGGCACTCACCTATCGCTGGCTGCGCAATGCCAGTAGCCAGGGAACAGCAAAGGGGTAGTGTAATATGGCGGATCAACCGGGGCCGATGCGCGTGCTCTTCCTGTGCACGCATAATTCGTCGCGTTCGCAGATGGCAGAAGGACTCCTCCGCGCCCGTGGCGGCGATGGGTATGCTGTGAGCAGTGCGGGCACGCAACCTCGTGGGGTGCATCCGCTGGCGATACAGGCGATGCGTGAGATTGGCATAGACATCAGTGAGGCGGCGGGATATTACGCGAAAAGCATGGATGAATTCAGTGGGCAGCCGATAGATCTGGTCGTGACGGTTTGTGACGACGCGGCGGAGGCATGCCCGTTCTTCCCAGGCGCTCGTCGCCAGATACACTGGAGCTTTCCCGATCCGTCGGCGGTAAGCGGAACCGATGACGAGCGGCTGGCGGCCTTCCGCAGTGTGCGCGACGCCATTGCCGCGCGGCTGGATCAGTTTCTCAGCGAACAGCCCGCTAGAAGCGATGACGGCCGCTAAACAGTGAAACACAGAAACGAGCGAATGGATGCCGGATGAGCCGCTGCCCGAACCGATGCGAACGACAACCGAAGATGAGCTGCGCGCGGTGACTGTCGGAGAGCCGCAGCGACTGGATGGCACAATCTCCCTCGCGGAATACGATCCCGCGTGGCCAGCGCAATTCGCCGTGGAGGCCGACAAGATTCGTGGAGCGCTTGGCGAACGCGCGCTGCTGCTGGAACACGTTGGGTCCACGTCGGTGCTGGGGCTGGCTGCCAAGCCGATTCTCGATATCCTGCTCGTCGTTGCCAATTCGGCCGACGAAAGCGCGTACGTGCCAGCGTTGGAACAGGCTGGATACGTGCTGCGCATCCGCGAGCCGAACTGGTACGAGCACCGCCTGCTAAGAGGCATCGGCCCGGCGGTTAATCTGCACGTCCTTTCGCCGGACTGCGCCGAAACCGAGCGCATGCTGCTGATGCGCGATTGGCTGCGTACTCATCCCGATGACCGTGAACTCTATGAGCGCACCAAGCGCCAACTGGCACTGAAGACCTGGCAATTCGTGCAGAACTACGCCGATGCCAAGACCGCCGTTGTCGAAGACATTTTGGCACGTGCACGGGCGGCTGGCGGGTGACACGAGGCGCGTTGACGCTCAATGAACCATGGCATCCGTGGTGATGGACGCTTCGTCTGGCGCTGAGGTGGCCGCGCTGACAGGTTGCCGCTGTAGTCGCAGCCGCATTCTGCCGATCGCGCTTTGCCGCAAGCGGTTTTCGCGTGCCTGCTGGATGACATCGCGCACCTGGGCGAGGTGGCTGCTTTCGTGGCGCAGACCAGCCGCAAAACGTGCCGCTGGCCCCATCGGCTGCGACTGCTCAGATACCTGAAAGTGTGTCGCGATCTGCGGGTCGTCGGGCCACAGACTCAGGCTTGCCAGGCGCATGCGACGGCTTTCTTCGAGGCGCTCGCGGCATTGCGCAACGGTCGCCATGGTCGTCCACAGCACCTCGCTCCGTGACCGACCGTGGTACTCGACACCACGCGCCAACTCGGCGGCCAGGAAGGCCGATTCCTCAGACGACGCGGTCATGTGGACAATAATGTGGCCCAGCGTCCATGCGATGCTGGCGTCGGCGTTGTCCGCGGCGGCGGCATCATTCGCTAGCGGATCAACAGGTACGAAGGTGATGTCCACATCTTTGCAGCGGCGAAGCATCTTCTGGACATCGTCGATCAGGGCGTTGGTCAGCGTCCACAGGTTGGCTGGAGTCAGTTGCTCGACGTCGTCGGGGAGATGAAACGCCACACTGTTCTCCTTCGCCTCGAAAGCCAGTCGCCCACGACGGGCTCCGCGCACACGATGTGGAGAGCGTACCTCGCCCTGTCGCCACTATCGTACGCCCACCGCGTGCTAGCCGACATTGTTATGGTTATTGATTTCACAAGCATAGTATCATGGAAGTGGCATCAATTTGTGAAGTATTCCGCCGGTTGAGCGGTGCAACACGTATGGTCGAAAGGAAATGATGTATGGACGCATCGGTCGCAATTGCCTGGCTCGTCCTTCGGCTTGTCTGTGGTCTGATACTCGCCGCGCACGGTGCCCAGAAGCTGTTTGGCTGGTTCGACGGCCCTGGGCTGGCCGGGTTGGAGCAAGGTATGCGCGCTCAGCGGTTCGCTCCGGCGCGTCTTTGGGCAGGATTGAACATTCTGGGCGAACTGGGTGGAGGACTTTCGCTGGCGTTCGGGTTTCTGACGCCACTGGGCGCTGCTGGAATCGTCGGCGCGATGTTTATGGCGATGATGAAGGTCCACTGGAAGAACGGCTTTTTCAACAGTAAGCGCGGCATCGAGTTCCCGCTCTCGTTGCTGGCGATCTCCACCGCGATCGGGCTTACGGGTCCACGCGAAATCTCGCTCGACCATCTCTTTGGCATTGTACTGCCGTATCCCTGGCTGTTCGTCATCCTGGCGGTGATCGCGGTAGCAGTAGACGTTGTTGGCATAGCAATCAGTCGTCCAGCTCCGAGCACTGATACGATGCCGCGCGCGTCGGCATAGCGCCTGTAGTTGCCGGTAGTGACGGCGATACGGTATACTGATGCCGTGACTCCGCGCCTAGCCGCGCGGTTCGCGCTGGAGGGATGGCAGAGCGGTCGAATGCGGCGGTCTTGAAAACCGCTAGGCGAGAGCCTCGTGGGTTCGAATCCCACTCCCTCCGCCGCTTGATTTCATGCGACCCCAGCGCCCTGAGCATCTTCACATTGCCGATGCCATTCCGTGCACTTTTCAGCGTAACGTTCATCGTATCTCCCAAACCGCTGCCGCTTCTTCACGCTAGACTCTCCCACGCCCCTTCCACATTACTGCCCATATAGCAACGCACCGATGATCGACGCGGCATCCTCTTGCATGTCCGGCAACACGTGCGAGTAGGAGTCGGGGGTCGTTGCCACGGTCGAGTGCCCCAGCATCTCGCTGACCACCGTCGGGTTCACATTCGCCGAGAGGGCGAGCGTCGCGCAGGTGTGGCGCAGATCATGGAAGCGCTCCCTCGGCAACTCCGCGAGTTCCAACAGTAGATACAATGACCGCAGGAGGTTGCGGTCCATCAGCGGCGTCCCCATGGCAGTGCAGAACATCAAATCCTGCTCATGCCATGCCTCACCCAAGAGCAGTTGATCCTCCATCTGGCGGCTCCTTTGCGTGTGAGTATCCCGCATGCGCGGCTTTTCATGACATAGGTTCATGGATTGACGACAGGGGTCTATACCCCTTCCGTGGCGTAGTCTGCGGAGCGAGTGAAATCGGA
>DAHUXT010000214.1 GCA_027307065.1 Ktedonobacteria bacterium | reverse complement strand
CGGAATGTTCATACACAAGGCTGCTGTGTTAGCGCCTCGTTAATATCGCATTGGTTATCATTGCTACCATCACCTGGTCGGCCAACCATAGCCATCTGTAAGCGCGCATCTGGCGATGCTACAGCGGTATGGCGGTATGGATACCGGCGGGCGCAGCCTCGCCATGAGGGCGCAGTGGCATGTTCCTCTTGCCGTGTGCCGCGCACGTGGCCACGGATGGGCGCTGCTGGATGTGGCGTCGCCGAAAGGAGGAGCGATGAAGACTACGACCGCGGAGGCATTCGCTATGGGTAGCGCCGAGACGCCATATACCGGAACTGCTATTCAACTCGATAATGTCACCAAGCGTTTTCGGACGCCGAAGGGCACATTCTACACCGCGCTGCGTGATTTGAGCCTGTCGGTGAAACCCGGCGAGTTCTGCGCGATGGTGGGGCCGACCGGCAGCGGCAAATCAACCACGCTCGGCCTCATTGCCGGGCTCGACCGCCCCACCGCCGGACTGGTGAGCGTCATGGGACAACCCGTCACCAGCATCGATCCGCGCATTGGCTACGTCTTTCAGTCCGACGCCGTCTTTCCCTGGCGGAATGTCCTCAAGAATGTTGCCGCTGGCCCACGTTTCAGGGGCGAATCGCGAGCGACGGCGAATGCGCGAGCACATGAGTGGATTGCGCGCGTCGGCCTGGCAGGCTTCGAGGATCGCTTTCCGCACCAGCTCTCCGGCGGCATGCGCAAGCGGGTGGCACTCGCTCAGACGTTCATCAATGAGCCGCAGATTCTGCTGATGGATGAGCCATTCAGCGCGCTTGACGTGCAGACGCGAACACTCATGGGCAACGAATTGCTCCAGCTCTGGTCGAACTCCTCGGCCTCGGTGGTCTTTGTGACCCACGATTTGGAGGAAGCGATTGCACTCGCCGATCGGGTCGTAGTGCTGACCGCGGCTCCGGCAACCGTCAAAGGCAGTTACGTCATCGATTTGCCGCGACCGCGCAACGTGACAGAGGTCCGTTTCGATCCGCGCTTTATCGAACTGTATCACGAGATCTGGGAAGATCTGCGGAGTGAGGTGATGATTAGCTATGAGCGCTCAAAACAGGGTTCCCCCTCTTAGTACCCTTGGGAGTCCGGTCGTGTCGGGCGCGGATCAGGACAAAGTACAGTTGGCCAAGGTGCACGCTGCCGCCCGCCGCCGCCTACTGCTCGTGAACGGGCTCCGCCTGCTCATCCTGGCCGTGATCGTCGGTGGCTGGGAAATTGGCGCCCGCACCGGCATCATTGATCCCTTTTTCTGGGGTCAGCCGTCGGGCATCTGGGCACAGCTCGTGACGTGGGTGCGCGAAGGTACGGCGCAGGGGCCGCTCTGGGAGCAGATCGCGGTGACACTCGAAGAGGCGGTCCTGGGTTTCATCGTCGGCGTTACGCTCGGAGTGATTTTCGGCGTCGCGCTCGGTACGAACCGCCTCTTATCTGATATTCTCGCGCCCTACATCAAGGCCCTCAACTCGATACCGCGCGTGGCTCTGGCGCCAATCTTCGCTATCGGTCTTGGTCTGGGACTTCAGTCGAAGGTGGCGCTGGCAACGGTGCTGGTCTTCTTCATCGTCTTCTTCAACGCCTTCCAGGGAGTGCGTGAGGTTGACCGTAATCTACTGGCCAATGCGCGCATACTCGGAGCGAGCCGAACCAGGGTGGCAACCGACGTTATCATCCCCTCGGCGCTCACCTGGATCATCGCGAGCATGCATGTCAGCTTCAGCTTCGCACTTGTTGGAGCGGTTGTCGGCGAGTTCATTGGCGGCATTCAGGGCCTGGGCCTGATGGTCCAATCCGCTGGGGCCAATTTCAATACCAACGGGGTCTTTGCCGCGCTGCTGATCCTGGCGGCGGTTGCGCTGACCGCGGAGGCGCTTGTCACCGCGCTGGAGAACCGATTGATAACCTGGCGTCCCAATCCTGCCGCCGATGTTTTGAATATCTGAACGGCATCGGTATTTTACGATAGCTGACACGAAGGAGGTGCGCTGAGCGATTTCTTCGCGCCCGATGACTGGCCGCAGCGTAATTGCGGCTTCCTCAATCGGCCTATTGTTACAGGGTCGTACCACAAGACCTGAAGGAGAAGTTACATGAAGCGTCGGGCCTTTTACCTGACACTGCTGATCGCAATTATCACAACCGTGGCACTTAGTGGCTGCGGCAGCACCGCCAGCTCCGGTGGAGCAGTCGACCTGAAGATCATGGTTGGTGGCCTCGCCAAGCAGATTTACCTGCCGAACGAGCTGGCACAACGACTTGGCTACTTCAAAGCCGAGGGTCTCAACGTGACGCTCATCGACGAAGCCTCCGGGCAATCGTCTGAGGATGAGGTCATCGCGGGCCAGGTTGACGCAGGCTCTGGGGCATACAACCATACCATCCAGCTTCAGGCCGCTGGCAAGAACATGGAAGAAGTGGTGCAGTTGGGCGCTGCCCCTGGCGAGGCCGAGGTCGTCTCGACGAAGGCTGCTGCCACGATCCACTCGGTTGCCGACCTGAAAGGCAAGAACCTCGGTATTACCGAGCTAGGCTCAGGCACACAGACACTCACCGAGGCGCTGCTCGCCCATGCGGGCGTCCCGCTCGATTCGGTGCATTGGGTCCCCGTCGGCGCTGGCGACACGTTCATCGCGGCGCTCCAGCAGGGCAAAATCGATGCTGGAATGACCACTGAGCCGACGATCTCCCGCGTCATCTCGGGCAATCTGGGCAGCGTATTGGTTGACCTGCGCACACCTTCGGCGACACAGCAGGGACTTGGCGGCAATTATCCGTTCATTTGCGTCTTCATGAAGAACGACTACGTCAATAGCCACAAAGATGTCGTTCAGAAGCTGGTGAACGCCTACGTCAAGACTCTCAAGTACATCCAGAGCCATACCGCCGAGCAGATCGCCGACCAGATGCCGCAGGACTACTATGCCGGCAACAAGGCGCTCTACGTCCAGGCATTGCAGAACCAGTTGCAGATGTTCAGCCCCGATGGGAAGATGTCATCCGATGGCCCGCAGACAGTGCTGAACGTTCTGGAGCTGGTCACCCCAGACCTCAAGAGCAAGAACATTGATCTGAGCAAGACCTTCACCAACGAGTTCGCCGATAATGCCAGTTAACGAGCAAGTCGCTCGCTGGCAGCGGCTCCGCTAACCGGTTCGTCTCCTCAACGGCCTCCATGCTACTTCGGTAGACACTGGGGGCCGTTTCGTGTATGCCGCAGGGAGCTGCGCCCTACTCCGGTGGCAGGTTGGGCGCGTGATTGAAGCTCGCCATGAGCGAAGGCAGGTAGCTCTGCGCAAAGATGTGCGCCACCAGATCGCGACGGCTGCGCACGCCCACCTTATCGAAGATGGATTTGAGATGCTGCTGCACAGTCAGCGCCGAGATAGTCAGAAGAACGGAGATCTCGTCCGTAGACTTCCCCTTGAGCACCAGCCCGGCAACCTCTTGCTCGCGGGCGGTAAGCCCGTATGCCTGCAACACAAAGGGAGCGACGTCTGTGGGGGTCGCAGGCTCGATGATGACGGCCACCTGCCCTCCGGACGACGGGGACGAGAGCCGCGATGCGTGCAGGACCAGCCAGCGACCAGCGCGCGTGCGCAGACGCACATAGGGGACACCGCCAGCGGTAGCATGCTTTGTCGCGGCTTCAAGCGCGTGAAGCTTGGTGACAACCGCAGTCACCGCCATGGGCAGCGCATCTCGCTCCGACCAGTCGCAGGCCTCATCCATCAGGAGCCGGGCGCCTGGGGTCAGGCCGACGACGGTCATATTATCCGTGATTAGGAGAAGTCCGGGACCATCAATCGTGGGCGTAGTCTCGATCGTTTCGAGCAACAGCGCCGTGCGCAACCCCTCCGCCAGATACGGCGCGATCGCCGCCAAGAATGCGACATGCTCCGGCGTATAATCCTCGAAGCGCCGCAAGCGGTGAAGACACATCGCGCCCCAAACCGCGCCACCTGAGCGAAAGACCGCACGCATCTCGTGTCCCAGACCGTCTGGCTCCAGAATCTCACGATAGCGCCTGCTACAGGTGATATCGCCGCGAGTAGCTGTCTTGAGTGTGCTAACCGGGTAACGGGTACGCGCAAGCACAGTAAACTTGTTGAAGTCGTCCTGCATCAACTCATTGTCGATATACGGCTGCCAGGTATCTGGGGTACAGCCATTTTCCACCGCTCCGGTAAAGAGCAGGGTGGCGGGATCGGTAGTCGCGCACCAGTACGCCTCATAGGGAATGATTCGTTCGATCTGCGCAAAGGCGGCCCGGCGAAGGGACCATGAATCCAGCCCCGCGTGACAGAGGCGGATGACCTCCTGCTCGGCATGCTCGGTTTTCCAGTTCGCCGCCATTGCGCACCTCCCCGTATGGCCCTCTGAATCCGGTCTCCCCGCCCGAATTGCTCTCAGTTGCCACCCCAACCGCAAGTATACCATCGCTGGCGGCTACAAAAGATACCAGAAGACTGGTATTCACGCGATGCATTTCCGGCGCCACACTCTGCCACATCACCTGGTCGAACGGCGATGCTTCATCGCGAAGGGAGGCACGACATGTACACGCAACTTTTCAGGTCCGACGAGATGAAATATCCGCCCACCATCAACGCCGGGCTCGATGCGGCATGGCATTCTACACCGACACATGCCTGGCAATCTGAGGTGATTGCCCACTATGTGGACGCCGTGGACGAGTTCGCGCTTCGCCTGTGCCGCAGCCTGGCCGAGCGGGTAGGCTCGCTGACGGGGCGCACGATTTCACAGCGGGATATCACTGTGAACTTCGCCGCCAGATGCGCCCGCGCCACACTGGACAGCGTGGTGTTCCAGTTGCGCGGACACGATCTGAGCATCGTGCGCCCCTGTGCCCATTGCGGAACGGGGCAGTTCGAGACTCCGCCCATCACCGACCGGGTTGACCTGGGCTATGCCCTTGCCGGATGGCAGGCGTATCACCCCGAGTGCGAGCCAGCCGATCCGCCGGAAGACACCAGTTGGTAGGTTGCCGAATCGTTGGCCGGAAGACACTTGATCTGGAGAAAATCGCAATGCTAGACGAAACGTTTCAATCGACGGCGCTGACCACTGAAGGGGTTGCAACACTCGCGGGGAACATACAGGGTGAGGTACTATTACCCGGCGATACAAACTTCGAGTTCACCCGGCGTGTTCAGGTCGCCACTGACGACATTCCGGCGCTGATTATCCGTGCGGCCTCAGTGGGCGATGTAGTCGCCACGGTCAACTTCGCGCGTGAGCACCATCTGGAGTTGGCAGTGCGCAGCGGGGGACACAGCCTCGCGCATTATGGAACCGTCGATGCTGGATTGGTCCTCGATCTCGCGCCGCTGAAGGCCGTCGAGGTCGATGCGGCGCGACAATGGGCGCGCATCCAGTCCGGCCTGACCTGGGAGGAAGTCGCGCAGGCGCTGCAGCCGCACGGTCTGGGACTGACCTCTGGCGACGCGCCATCGGTCGGAGTCGGCGGTCTGCTGCTCGGCGGCGGCATTGGCTGGTTTACGCGCAAATACGGGCTGACCATCGACCGCGTGCGCTCTATCGAAGTGGTGACGGCGAATGGCCAGATAGTGACGGCCAGCGCGACCGAAAATCCCGACCTGTTCTGGGCGATGCGAGGCGGCGGCGGCAATTTCGGAGTTGCCACCTCGTTCGAGGTCAACCTGCACCCCGCCGGGATGGTCTATGGCGGCGCAATCTTCCACGATGCGCGCCACGCGGCAGAGGGGTTGCCCGCGTTCGTCCATTATGCCACCGAGGCGCCAGACGAATTGACGGCGACGGCGATCCTCACGAAGGCGCCTCCTATGCCGTTCATTCCAGCGCAGTTCCACGGACAGCCAGTGCTCATTCTTGCCATGATCTACAGTGGTGATCTCGAGGAAGGCAGTCGGGTGGTCGCGCCACTGCGGGCGCTGGGCACGCCTCTCGTCGATATCGTCGGTCCGAAGCCATACCCCGCGATCTTCGAGCTCGCCCGTGACATGGCGCGCAAACATCAGCGCCTATTTGGGCGCTCGGTGCTGGTGGAGAGAGTTGACGATGCCCTGGTGGAGGCATTGCTTGCTCTGGGAATTGATATGCCGAAGGAAGGTGCGATGCTGCAACTGCGCATCCTCGGTGGCGCGATGAAGCGCGTTCCCGCGGACGCCACCGCCTTTGCACTACGCAATACCGAAGGGATGGTTTTTATCACTGCCAATGGCTACGATGCGGAAGATGCTGAGCAGCATCAGGCGTGGGTGCTGCGGCGCTACGAGGCGGCGCTACCGTTCGCGGCAGGCGTTTATATGAACGGGCTGGCTGACGGCGTTCAGGAGGAGCAACGCATCGGCGAGGCGTATCCACCCGAGACGTTAGAGCGGCTGCGGCAGATCAAGCGGCGGTATGACCCCGCCAACCTGTTCCACCGCAACCTGAATATCGCGCCC
>DAHUXT010000213.1 GCA_027307065.1 Ktedonobacteria bacterium | reverse complement strand
CAGCCCGGCTTAGAAACACTTACCTGACGCGGAAGCGCGCCGCTGCTCAGAGGCATTCTCCTAGGGTGCTTCACATCTCTATCCCTTCCCAGACATGGGCCAGAACCAGGCGCGGTGAGCGGATGACGGCCGCGGCGCCCAAGACCGTGTGAATCCAGGCGATAGATTTGAGGCCCTATAGCCGACATCCAGACGGATGACCCGCGGCCGGATAGGGAAGAACCGAACGGCCAACTCCAGCAGCGGCCGAGCAAAAGGGGCATCGTGGACGTTGGTCGGCAAGAGCAGGAAGAGCAGTCGAATAGCGCTCATTGCCGAAGAGTCGTTTGCCGGTATAGTAATCCTGGGTGGAATAGAGAGGCTGCTTGGAGCAAACTCATTGTCCGACCAGCTTCATGAGATTCAGGTGATTCTCTTCATTCTATTCATTATGTCGTTCTTTGCCAGCATGTTCATCGATGCCATTATCTTCAGAGAAGACGAGGAGAAGCGCCAGACCGACAAGATCTAAAGTCGGCGTGTGCTTGTCTGAGAGTTGCTAAACAGCCTACCGTGTCCAGAAGCCCTGGGGGTCACACTCGCGGATGATGCGCAGTTCGTCGGCGGTGGGCAGTGGCGTCTCGTGGGCGTCGGGCGCGATTCGCAGATCCCAGCCGGTGTTCGCGCGCGCATCTTCTGCGCTGGAGCCGGGATGCCACGTGCGTAGCTCCATCTCGTGCGTATCCGCCGTGAAGCCGAGCACCGCCCGCGTCTTAATGACCGCAGCTGGCCCGCCACGCGGCAGCCCCACGCGCGCACGCCAGTCGCCGCCGTCGCCATAGCCGGGACTGGTGACATAGCTGACGTGTTCGGGGAAGCGTTTCTTTTCGTGCGCCAGGATGATCGCCAGCCGCCCCGACAGCGAGGCGATATCCGCGCCACCGCCGCTGCCGGGCAGCTTCACCTTCGGGTGCGCGCGGTCGCCGATGTACGACGTGTTGAGATTGCCAAAGCGATCCACCTCCGCGCCGCCGACGAACCCTAAGTTGGCAAAGCCCTGCGCCAGCAGCCCCATCAGCGCGCCGGTCCGCGTCGCCCATTCCGCTCCGGCGATGTTGGGCGCGTCGCCCATCGTCAGCAGCAGCTCGCTCGACGGCGTGTCGCGCACGAGTCCGTTCTCGAAGAGGCCAACCGCGTTGGGCGCGTGGGTGCGCTTCGCCAGCGCGAAGGCCAGCAGCGGCAGGCGCATCCCGACAAAGACCACCTCGCCGTCGTGAATCTCGCGGGCGGCGCAGACCACCATCAACTCCTGCGGCGTATAGTCCGGCGTAGCATGCTGTGCCATCGGTAGTTCTTCCTCTCCGCGCTAGACGCCGTAGTCCACTGGGGCCGCCAGCAGCGGCGCGCGTCGCGCCAGCGCCTGCCAACGCTCGGCTCCCAGCCGTTCCAGATAGGCAGCGCGGTCGGGCACATCGAGCACCTGCTCCCGCAGCCAAGTGGCGAAGTCGTCGGGCGTGCGGCTGCGCTCGTGATACTCCGCGAAATAGGCGTGGTCGCGGTTGTAGTAGCCCTGCACTGGCGAGGGATGCGCGCCACCGGGCGCATGCACTACCGCCAGCGTCTTTTTGCCGGGGGCCAGCACGCGATTCGGGTCGCTCAGAATCACCGCGGCTGGGACGATCTCCTCGGCGGTGTAGATCACCCCGTGGGATGCCAGCGCCGCCTCTTCGCAGACGCCCAGCCCGCCCCAGACATGCGCCCGCCCGGCAGCATCGGCCCGCTGCACATGGATGATCGCCACGTCAGGCCGCAGCGCCGAGACCAGCAGCGTTGGCGTGCCATCCAGTGGCGAATCGTGTGGGCGAATGGCCGGGTGGTCGCGGGCGATATCGCTGCCCAGCAACGACCGCATCGGTACGTAGGGGACGCCGAGCCCGCCCGCCAGCAGCGCCAGCGCGATGCTGTAGTTGCTATGGTCTTCGACGGTGATCGGGTGCGGCAAGCCCTGTTCGGTGGCGCGACGATAGTTGTAGCCCAACCCCTCGCTGACATTGCCCACCCAGGCGGCGGCGATCTTTGCCACACAGCCCGCGCCGAGCAACTGGTCGAAGAGGATATCCGAGATCGGGCCGATCAGCGTCAGGTTTCGCCTCCGCTGCCGGATAATCTCGTGTCCCGCCGCAAAAGGGATCAACGGTTCCAGCGCCAGGCCCATCGCCACGCTGCTGCCATCGGGGACGAACCGCTCGACCGCCTCAGCCATCGTCATCAGCATATCGCTCATCTGCGCTTCAACCCCTTCACTTCCTTTAATCCCTTTGCATCTGCCCGCCGCGTCCGCATTACCGCTACCCTCGGCGCATCAACTCATCGGTCAGGCGTGGGCCAGCTACCCACTGCTCCAGCAGCCCACACGCGCGGAAGCCGAGTTGCTCGTAGAGCCTGTAGCCCTCTGGGGTCGCAGTGAGCGTTGCGGCAAGCGCACCATCGGCCTGGGCGTCGCGCAGCGCCAGCAGCAGCAGATTACCCGCGATACCTCGTCGCCGCGCTTCTGGCAGAGTCGCCACGTGGTAGACGCCGACTGTCTCGCCCACCGGCAGGGTTGCCACGGTAGCCACCGCCTGATGCCCCCAGTGCGCCAGATACAGGGTGAACGCCGGATTCTCAGTCGTCCAGCGTGCCATCGGGAACGGCGGCACATCGAAGACTCCGCTGATGATGCGCAGCGCGTCGGCCTGCTCAACCGGAGTGGTGACGCGGCCCATGCTGACCGCAGGCGGCGCAACAGGATAGCTAGGATCCCAGCGCGCGAGCGGCAGATACATCATCGTCGCGCCACCCCACGAGCGCATCCCCAGCGCGTAGATCGCATCACGCAGGCCAGCAGGCGCGTCATCGCGGATATTCCACCACTGGAACGGCAGCCGATAGTCGCGATACGGCGCGACGATTCGCTCGACGATGCTGGCGGTGACTGGCTCCGATACATGGAAGCACATCACCATGTTCATCAGGGTGTCGGGCAGGCCAGGCGTCACCACCCGCAGCATTTCCGGCGTATCATCCACTAGCGACCGTGGCTGCTGCCCCAGCGCGCCAAGCGATGCCCACGCGGCTGACCAGTTCGCCTCGACGGCGCGCGCCATCCGCGCCATTTCGGCACGTTGCGCCAGCCGACGTTGTTCGTCATGCCGCTCGTCATGCCGTTGGTCGTGTCCCACATCTATTGAGCTGTGATTGTGCTGTGGCTGAGCCATCCCTGTGAATCTCCCCCTCCAGAATGGCACATATACGCCGAAGATGTCGCTAGGGAATACCTAGAGCATACAGATAACCATCCACCGTGCCCGCGTAAAGCGTCTGCGCCCCTACCACCAGCGGCGTGACGATGCCGTTGCCCGCGGCATATTGCCAGATCACCGCTCCCGACGACGGATCGAGCGCGTAGAGATACCCCGCGTCGCTGCTAGCGTACAGGCGGCCGTTCGCCAGCACCGGGGTAGACACCGGACTATCGAGCACCTGCCGCCAGTGGAGCGCTCCGCTGGCAGCGTCCAGCGCGTAGAGATATTTATCGCTGCCACCAATATAGACGACGCCCTGCTGTTCATCGATCACCGGAGTCGAATAGACCTTGTCTCCAGTTGCAACGGTCCATCGCTGCTCGCCAGTGGCGGCGTCGAGCGCATAGACAGCGCGTGCCAGCGAACTCACGTAGACAACGCCACCAACGATTGGCATACTGGCGTAGACAGTCCCTATGTCGGGCGTCTGCCAGATCGTCGCGCCGGTCGCGGCGTCGAGCGCGTAGACTGATTTGGCGGCGGCGACATAGAGTCGGTTGTCCACCAGAGTTGGCGGTGACGACGGGTTGAAGGTGGCCTTGGAACGCCATTGGATGTTGCCTGTCTGGCTATCGAGCGCGTACAGCCGGTTGAAGTAGGCGGACACATAGAGCGCGCCATTGCCTACCGCCGGCCGCAGAAACAGCCTGTCAATCAACCGAAAACGCCAGGCGACACGCTGCTCATTCGTCGCCACAGCCAATTCGTCGCTCAGTCGATAGAGAGTAGCGTCGGTGGTGGAGACATACACCGCGCCGGGGATAGCGACAGGAGACGACGGCGCGATGGCGACGTTTGCCCGGTATGTCCAGCGCGGCAGGTGGGTATCGCGGTCGAACGCGATGAGGCGGCCATCGTCGGTGCCCACATACAAATCGTTGCCCAATCCCATCGCGAGTGTGGTGGGACGATTGGCAATGGAATAGGTCCAGCGCACCGACGGCCCCGGAAGAGGACCTGCCTTCTGGGAGCTGCGCCAACGATAGACGCCCGCGCCTACCAGCGCCGACGCCACCGCGACAACGCCGGTGCTCAGCAGTGTCCGTCTGGTGATGAGTGACCTCTTGCTCGCAGAGGTGTTCGCCGCCAGATCCGGACCCGCGAGTGGTAGGGTCGGCAATGTCGGCGGCCCAAGCTCGTCGGCCGAGGCGGAGATGGGTGGTGCGGCAGAACGGCGGGCGCCTGAGTATACCGATGGCGACCGCACCGTGTTTTGGTCCGCGAGATCAGCTGATGGCGCTGGCACCACGAGCCGAGTCGTTTGCTCGTCGGGAATCGTCGAGTGCCGCAACCAGGGCGATACACCTGGCGCCTGTCCACTCGCACCCGCCGCGCGCAAGGCTGCGTCGAGATCGTGCATGGCGATCATCGGGGAGGTCGTGGCGTCGAAGACGTGCGTGAATGGCCAATTCGCCGGAATATTGCCGCGCTTGAGCGACGCGGCGATGACCCCAAAGACGCTCCGCAGGCGCTGACCGCCCAATAATTCAGCGGCAAGGCGCATCTCTTCGGCGATCACTGGCGACCACAGCGCGTCTGGCGAAAGAATCACGACAACGCTGTCGGGGAGCATCCTTGTCTCGATGAGACGCGGCAGAGCACTCGTTGTCGCGCCGGACGGGGTGCTCTCGATGGCGAACCCGCGCTGGCGCAGTTGGGTGGCGATGGTATTCGCGATCTCGCGCTCGGCGGCTGCATAGCTGAGAAATAGCTGTAGCGGCCGCGGGCGTGCCTCCTCTGGCCAGCCGGCGCGAGCCAAATCCGAGCCATCCATGCGCGCGTACCCTCGCAACCTGCAGAACTGCCCTCACGTGACTTGCCACCAGTGTAGCACGCGGGGGCGACGGGCGACAGGAGCGAGCGATTCCCGAACGGCGCCTACAGGTCGGCGCGAGAGTACGGTATACTGCTGACTATGACGACACCACGCCCGCCCCGCCGCAAAACGCCATCAGCCGTGACTGGCGAGGCCGCCAAGGCCAGCGAACGACACAGCGAGCGCAGTGACAACGGTCACGCGACCCTCTGGGACGCCGCCCCGGTCAACGCGCCCGCACTGCCCGACGACGCCCCACGCACCATCGTGCGCGATAGCCTCTACGACACCATTCCCCTCGGTGCGATGGAGGTCGACCTGATCGGCACGCCCGAATTCGTCCGCCTGCAGGGCATCAAGCAACTGGGATTCTGCTATCGCGTCTGGCCAGGCGCGACCCACACCCGCTTCGAGCATAGCCTCGGCGTCTACTACCTGATGCTGCGTGGATTGCGCGCGCTCTGGGCGCAGGACTATGCCCGCGAGCGACTGCACGCCAGCGAGACCGATCTGCGCACGATGCTGGCAGCCGCGCTGCTGCACGACATCGGCCACTATCCCTTCTCGCACGCCATCGAGGAGCTTGGCTATCCGGTCGAGCCGCATGAACGCGTCGGGCGGCGTATCATCGAGCAAAGCGCCGTGGCCGACGTGCTCGCCCGCCACCGGCTCTCGCCGCAACGCGTTGCCGACGTCATCGATCCGCCACGCGACCGCCCGCTGCCAGTCACGGATATGATCCTGATGCGCCTGCTCAGTGGCCCGCTCGACGTCGACAAGCTCGACTACCTCCCGCGTGACGCTCGCGGCTGCAATGTGCCGTATGGCGGCGTTGACCTGACCCGGCTGCTCGGCTCCGTCCGACTGCTCGAGACGCCGCAGGGGCCGCGCCTTGGCGTCAGCAGCAAGGGCATCAGCCCGCTCAATTCGCTGCTGCACGCCCGCCAGGAGATGTTCGACAATGTCTACTGGCATCATACCAACCGCGCGATGATGGCGATGCTGCTGCGCG
Organism: Ktedonobacteria bacterium; assembly: GCA_027307065.1. Classification (GTDB taxonomy): domain Bacteria; phylum Chloroflexota; class Ktedonobacteria; order Ktedonobacterales; family JADMIN01; genus DAHUXT01. The sequence continues at coordinate 364 of DAHUXT010000213.1, read as the reverse complement.
CCGTGCAGGAGGCGCTGCTGGCGGAGGCCGTCACCCCGGAAGCGCTGCCCGACCACGATGACGCCTCGCTGCTCGCCTTCCTGAGCGGGGCGGCCATGCCCGCGCCGACCCGCGCGCTCGTGGAGGCGCTACGCCGACGCCAGCCCTACAAGACCGCGCTGGAGGTCAGCGCGCTCGCTGGCCGCGTCTATCAACTGCTCGACACGCTCTTCTGGGATCAGGCGAAGCGCCGCCGCGTGGAGATTGCGCTGGCCGAGGAGCTGCGCCGCGACCCGACCGTCTTCGTCATCGGCGAAGATGTCGCTGAGGCTGGCACGCCCTTCAAGGTGCTCAGCGGCCTCGTCGAAGAGTTCGGCCCCAGTCG
>DAHUXT010000212.1 GCA_027307065.1 Ktedonobacteria bacterium | reverse complement strand
CAAATGCGTTCGATAGTCTCACCTACGCGATTGTGCGTAGCGGGATACCTCTATCGTGAACGAGCAACACTCGCAATTGACTTGACAAACGCGTGCGAGGCCCGCGGAGGGAACGACCGGTGGAACAGCATGAGATGATCTCTGGTGAGATACACGAGCGCATGCGCATTCCCTATGCGCTGCGGCATGTCCCTGAGGAGCGGTTCGCTACCCTTTTGCCGCAGCCGAGTATTGTCTCGGTCGGCGATATCATCCTCGCGCGCCTCGAAAAGATCGGCAAGAACTCGGGCCTTGAGTTGCGGTCGGGTCGCCGCTCTACCCTGCACGAGGGCGATCTGTTGGCGCTGGTTTTCGGCAATCGCTATGCGACCAGGCAGTTCGAGGGCTATGCTCGCACCGATGGCGACCGCTGCCACATGCTCTCGATGGGCGGCCTCTGCGGCATGGTTGAAAGCAAACACGCCAGCGTCGCGGAGCCGACCAAACTACGCATCCTGGGTGCGATCGGCGATGCGGATGGCCAGCCGCTGAACATGCGCGACTACGCGCTCCCCCGCACCCACGCGGCAGTGCGGCCAAAGGTAATCGCCGTCTGCGGCTCCTCGATGGATGCAGGCAAGACGTACACCACCATGAGCACTATTCTTGGACTGCAGCGGAAGGGGCACCGTGTCGCGGGCATCAAGCTGACGGGCACCGCGGCTGGGCGCGATCTCTGGAGTATGGCAGATGCGGGCGCGTGCGTGGCGCTAGACTTCGTTGATGGCGGCTGGCCCGCGACCTATCTCTGCTCGCTCGACGAACTGCTCGATCTCTATGGCGTGCTGGTGGATCAGGCAGCGGCCAAAGAGGCCGAATGGGTCGTGATGGAAATTGCCGATGGGCTGCTCCAGCGCGAGACGGCGGCGCTGCTCCAATCGCCTCGGTTCACGTCCACTGTGCATTCGTGGCTGCTGGCGGCCAGCGAGCCGATGTCTGCCGCGAATGGCGTGAGTGTGCTGCGTGGCTGGGATATCGAGCCTGTTGCGCTCTCGGGCATCTTTTCGATGAGTCCGCTGGGCATTCAGGAGGCACATGCGGCGACGGGGCTGCTCTGCGTGACGGCCAAACAGCTTCAGTCCGGAGAGCTGAACTCCCGCTTGATGCGGATTGAAGATGAGCATCCTGATGGTGAGCTAGATTCCTTGTCGGAGGGCATCATCGGTGGACACTAGCGGGTTCAGGCGGCTTGGACGTGTCTACCTTTGGACCCGTGATCCCAGCAACTTTCTCGGCGGTACTGTGCGCAAGGCGGTTGTGCCGCTGGACCGTCTCAATACGGACGACGAAGAGCACGTTCGCCTCGCCGGGCGATATGTGCGGGTGCGCAACGGTGGATCAGTCAACGAGCTGGATGAGACAACCGGCGCTGTACGAGTCGTTCCTATCGGCGACGCGCAGCCGGACAGCGATGGGAATTTCCTGTTCGAGCCGGGTCGAGGTGGTGGCAGGATCGATAAGGTGGAGCTTGCCGCGCCTGACTTCCGGTGGCGCTATATTCAAGCTGCCCACTTCGGCGAGGTAAACACCTACTACCATGTAGACCGCATCGCGGCGTACGTGGACGATCTGCTTCGCGAGTTGGGTGCGCCATCGCTGCCACCGGTAGTGGCTGTGGTCAACGCCCATCATGCCGCGACCGAGGCGAACGGGCTGCGCGATGGAGTGCGCGGCACCTACCGCTGGATGCCGTTCCAGGGAGGTCACTACCGGCTTCCCGGCCGTCGCTTCGACATCGACGAGTGGCAACCGCTTTCACCGGATGGCGAGATTCATCTTGGGCCGGGGTGGCGTCTGGTGGAGCATGGCGCGCTGGTGGAGGCGGCGGGCAGCCGCTACCGGGCGAATGCCTCGCATAACGCAGGCATCATCTATCACGAATATGGCCATCACATCGCTCGCCACACCGCCGACTTCCGGGCGAACGCGCTACGACGACCGCTGCGCCAGAACAACCGCAAGACCGCCATCGACGAGGGAACGTGCGACTACTGGGCGGCGACGATGCTGGGAACGCCGCATATCTGGGCGTGGCACCGCCAACACGACGAGCACGAGGTGCATCCACGCAGTCTGACCTCAGCCAGCACCATGGCCGACTATGATGCTGGCCCGCGAGCCGACGCGCATACCAACGGCACCATCTGGGGCGCCGCTCTCTGGGATGTGCGCAGCGCGTTGTGCGCGCAATCGAACGATGGTGCGCGAACGGCTGACCTGCTGGTGATGCGTGCGCTGTTGCTGCTTGGTGGCCTCGTCGATCCACGCGACGAGCCAAGTATCAAAAACATCCGCCGGGCTCGCGAGCGTTTCGCGGCGGGTCTTGCCGCGCTGATCCGGGCTGACGAGACGCTGTTTGCCGGCGCGTATGCCAACATTATTCTCCCGTGTTTTGCGCGGCGTGGCATCGTGCCCGATACAGAGATCGACTGGGAGCGGTTTACAGGGCTCTCAGGGGCGCAATTACCCATTCAAGGGCATCAGATTCGCTCGATGCCGCCCGATACCGCAAACGCGGCTCCATACGCCGATCTGTTGCGGCATGTCGTGCGCGAAGATATCCCCGACACTGACGATGTGCTCACCAAAGACGCCCTTTCAGAGCATATCCACACGCAGGGCGATCCCACATTTTCGCTGATCGCGGTGGGAGACATCATGCTCGGTGGGCGCACTACGGCCGCCATCAAAGAGCATGGCGCCGATTACCCCCTCGACGCCGTGTTGCCGCTGCTGCAGCGGTCGCAGCTGGTGCTGGGTAACCTAGAGGGTCCATTTGCCCGTAAGGCGCAGAAGATGGCGCGCAACTTCTCCTACCGGGTAAACTCGGCACTGGCCATGGTGCTGGCGCGGGCAGGTGTTACCGTCATGACGCTCGCCAACAACCATCTGCTCGACTGCGGGCGGGCAGGCGTCGTGGAAACGCTCGAGGCGCTTGCCAGGGCGAATATCGCTGCGCTGGGCGCTGGCATCAATACCGAGGCCGCGCACGTGCCAGTCATTCGCGAGGTGGGCGGCCTGCGGATTGGTCTGCTCGGCTACTATTGGAATAGCCGCTGCGCCGCGCGCGAGAATCTGCCGGGCAGCGCGATGGATACGCCCGAGGCGCTCGCGTCCGATATTGGCCGTCTGCGGGGTCAGGTGGATCGAGTCGTCGTGACCTTCCACTGGGGCATCCCGTACAAGCGCGAACCGCTCCCAGAGGACCGCGCCAAGGCGCGCTTCGCAATCGACTGCGGTGCGGATGTCGTCATCGGGCACCACCCACAGGTCATTCAGCCGATCGAAGTGGATCGCGGGCGACCAATCATATACAGCGTCGGCAATTTCGCGTTCGGGTCGGGCAACAGCAAGGCAGAGGGGCTGCTCGTGGCGCTCCAGTTGGATCCGCGGCGTACCAAAGTAGCCATCTACCCGTTATACGTAAAGAACCGCGATCCAAGGGTGTGTTATCAGCCGAAGGTGCTCGCCGGAATCGCCGCCGAGCGGGCACTGTGCCGTCTGGTGGAGGCGTCCGGGCAGGACGGGCGCGTGCTGCGTATCGAGCATGGGCGCGGGTTGCTCGACCTTCCCTGGCCTGAAGATTCCTCTGGCGGGAACGGAGCGATAGACCACTAATCCAGTCGTGGTGCGGAAACATGCACAACTCGCAATTGATGTATGAATGCTGGTGATGCAGGGCGAAAGTGAGCGGTGATCCATGGGAGCCGGTAGGGATGGTGGTGGCGCGTCGGCCACAGGAGGCTGGTCCGAAAACGAGCGACAGGCTGCGCTCAGGGCCGTTGCTGATGCGGTTGACCGGCTGGGGCACGCGCTAAGCGACGTCGGCCTCCCCCAGGCGATGCGCGAGTCGGCATCGTGCAATCTTCGCTCGCTGGATCGTGGGCTGCCCAATGAGCCGCTCGAAGAATTGTTGCTTTCCTGCGAGGCCTACGCGACGGTCACAGCTCCGGCGGCGCTAGCAACGAACGATCTTGAGCAGGTGCGCGACGAGGGTCAGTATCTCTTACATGATTTCCAGGCGCTCGCGAGCGCTGGTCGTGGTAAAAACTTCCTCGCCAATCTCGGCAATACCCTAACCGGAACGCAAAACGTCTTTTTACGCTCCGCGCTTGGCGAGCCCGACGTGCAGGACGCCCTCGCCGATCTCCTCGATGCGCTTTCCCCGCTGGCGGCTCTCGCTGGCGGAGAAACCATCGCGCGCAAACGGCTGCTGCCCGCGGGCAAGAGACTATTTATTCCAGTAATGGTGCTGGGCGGCGCAATCATGCTTGTCATCATTCTACTGTCATCTATCTCGTTCGCGACAGGTCTTACGCTCTTGCCTGGCGGTCTGGAACTCCCGGTGGTGTCGAACAAATCAGGAGCGCAATCGACGGCGACGGCGGTTGCCCAGACTGGTAGGCCAACACCCACCACTGCGTCGTCGGCGCGAGCGACTGCTACTCCGGCTGCCGGACCGCAGCCGACGGCGACAAACGCACCGGGATCGGCTCCGACCGCGACACCGCCGCCAGGCTCACCGAAGTTTACCGTTTCACCGAACTCGTTGCAGGTCTGTTTCGATTCGCCAGCGACGTTCACGGTCAGCTACACGGGTGGCAGCCAGCCTATCTCATGGACGGCGAGCTGGTCCGATCACTCGAACATCGGACTCAGCCCCTCAAGTGGGTCGCTCTCGCCAGGCCGCTCCGCGAACGTCACGGTAAGTCTGCTGGTAGATCAGGGAGTCACGGGAACGATTACCATCGCGCCGAATAATGGCCTGGGCGCAGAGACAGTAACCTATGATTCCACAAATTGTTGATAGACATATCCCCGTGTACGGTTGGGGAAGAGCGGTGATGCGATGAAGCCACTGAGACTATGCTGGCCATATCTACGGCAATATTGGCGCATCTCGCTCTTCGCTATGCTGGCGATGGTCGTGCAGACCGCCATGGATCTGCTGGTACCCTGGCCGCTAAAGGTGATCTTCGATACCGTGCTTGGCACACATCCACTGCCGCATCCGCTCGATAGCATACTCAGCCATGTGACGTTATCGCATCAGGGTCTCCTCAATCTGATGGTCGCCTCGATGCTGATCGTCGCGCTCATCGATGCGCTGTTCACCTTCATCGGTGGCCTGCTGACCGCCTCGATTGGGCAGCATGTGGTACATCGGCTTCGCGTCGAGGTCTTCGACCATATCCAGCGTCTCTCCATCTCGTTCCACAAAGCCAGCCGGGTGGGCGACCTCTCCGCACGGCTGACATCGGATATCCAATCTATTCAAGATCTGGTATCGTCGGGTCTGAACACACTGATCACCAACAGCCTGACCGTCGCCGGGGTGCTGGTGGTTGTCGCGCTGGTAGACTGGCACTTCGCGTTGTTGATGCTGGCGGCCACTCCGCTGATGTTCCTGGTCGCGGGCACGTATCGCAAGCGCATCCGCCAGGCGTCGCGGCAGTTCCGCACGATGGAGGGGCAGGTAGGCGCCGCCGCGCAGGAGAAGATTGGCGCGATTCAGGTTGTGCAGGCCTTCGCCAATGAGGATGACGAGGCGCAACAGTTTGCCCAGCAGACGCGCAAGAGTCTGGATGCTGGTCTTGCGGTCTCGCGTTTGCAGGCGGAACTCAGCCCGCTGGTCGATCTGGTAGGGGTCATTGGTCTCGCCACTATTACCTGGCTGGGGGCGCAAGAGGTGATCAGTGGGCGCATCACCCTGGGCTATCTGCTGCTGTTCACGACCTACCTTCGCTCGATCCTGGCCCCAGTCCGCCAACTGGCGAAGCTCTCTAGCCAGTTTAGCAAAGCCGAGGCAAGCGCTGAGCGCATCCAGGAAGTGCTGGACATCGAGTCTGACGTGAGCGATCTGCCCGGCGCGCGCCCCGCTCCGCAACTCGATGGAGCCGTGGACTTCAAAGGCGTCACCTTCGGGTACGTGCAGGGGACTCTGGTGCTGCGCGACGTCTGGGCGCACGTCGAGCCAGGCATGACCGTCGCGCTTGTTGGCTCAACCGGTAGCGGCAAGAGCACGATGATTGGCCTGATACCGCGCTTCCACGATCCCCAGCAGGGGCAGGTCTTGCTCGACGGCATCGATATACGGCGCTTTACACTGCGCTCGCTGCGCGATCAAGTCAGTCTGGTGCTCCAGGAGCCGCTGCTCTTCAATGCCACCATTCGCGATAACATCGCCTACGGGCGCATCGGCGCGAGCGATATTGACGTACTGCGGGCAGCCAAGGCGGCCAACGTCGATGAATTTGTGCGCCGGCTTCCCAACAGTTACGGCACGGTGCTTGGCGAGCGGGGCGGCACCCTCTCGGGCGGCCAACGCCAACGCATCTCGATTGCCCGCGCCATCGTGCGAGACGCGCCGATTCTGCTGCTGGATGAGCCGACGAGCGGGTTGGATGCGGAATCCGAGGTCATGGTCATGGACGCGCTGCGTCGTCTGATGGAGGGTCGCACGACCTTTGTGATTGCCCATCGGCTTGGCACCATCGAGCGCGCGGACCTGATCCTCGTGCTCAAGCATGGCCAGATCGTC